>DAISJE010000218.1:0-4737 GCA_036821665.1 Bryobacteraceae bacterium
CGCAGCAGCCTTTTGAACCTTTGTGGCCTTGGGGGCGGCCACGGCCTTCTTTGCTGGCGCGCCCCTCTTCGAAGGTGCGCTCTTCTTGACTGCGGCCTTCTTTGCAGGTGCTATCAATTCAATGGCCGGCGGAGGCAGTTTCCTTACGTTCCCTTCACTTGTATTTGCCGGCGTTCCCGCGGTGATGGCGAATGCCTCCAGCACCGTTGCCCTGGTGCCCGGATCGATAGCCAGTGCGATCTCCTATCGCGCCGATATCCAGCGGCTTGATGAACAGCGAATCAGATCGTGGTGGATCGTCAGTCTGGTAGGCGGCGCTATCGGAGCAGCGCTGCTGCTGCTGACCTCAGATCGTACTTTCCGTCAGGCCGCCCCGTGGCTGCTGCTTTTTGCGACTATTCTCTTCGCTTTCGGACCCCAGGTCAGCACCGCTCTCGGCGGCCGCCTCCGTTCCAACCAGACGCTCATGCTGATCCTGCTTTTTCCCATCGCTGTGTATGGCGGATATTTCGGCGGCGGCATCGGCATCATGATTCTGGCCGCATTTCGCCTGTATGGATTTACCGACATTCACGGTATGAACGGCATTAAAGCGATCCTTGGCGGTTCATTGAATGCGATTGCGGCGCTCATCTTCATCTCCGCGCGACAGGTACGTTGGACACCGGTGCTCGTCATGATGGCCGCTGCCATTCTCGGAGGCTATCTGGGACCGGCCTTCGCCCGCCGTCTGAAACCAGCCGTGATCCGAAGCATTGTAATAGCGATCGGCGCAATCATGACCGCCTACTTTTTCCGCAGCGTGCGATAGCTGCGCAATACTGAAGTATCCACTTGACAATCACCTCGGTTCGGCTAGATACTGAAGCATGCACTTCAGTAATAACGAAAGGAACCCCAAATGGAACCACAATCCGTTATCCACAACACATTTGTAATCGAGCGCAGTTATCCACAATCGCCCGAGCGCGTCTTTGCCGCCTTCGCTGATCCGGCTAAGAAGCGCCGCTGGTTCGGTGAAAGCGAAAACCACGAAATTGAGGCCTTTGACATGGATTTCCGCGTCGCCGGCCTTGAGCAATTCCGTTATCGATTCAAGGAAGGCAGTCCGTTTCCGGGCACCGAGCTTGCGAACGTTGGGAGTTATCAGGACATTGTGCCCAACCGGCGTATCGTCACGGCTTCAACGATGGCGCTCGGTGGCAATCGCATCTCTGCCTCGCTCGTTACGATTGAACTTTTGCCGGCGGCCAATGGGACCGACCTCATTTGCACGCATCAGGGCGCATTCTTTGAGGGTGCGGACGGCCCGCAAATGCGTGAAGCGGGATGGCGCAAGCTCTTTGACCGCCTGGCAGGGGTTCTATAGGAATCGGGGCATGCCCGATCCTGCAATTGACATAGGCCGCATATTCCATGCTCTCGGCGACCCCACGCGCCGCACAATTGTGGAGATGCTAAGCGACGGCCCTTCTTCGGTCTCACGACTAGCTGTGCCTCTCGGCATCACGCTAACGGCCGTTGTGCAGCATCTGCAGATCTTGGAGCAGAGCGAATTGGTCCGCACTGAGAAGATCGGGCGGGTGCGGACCTGCCGGCTCGAATCGGCAGGGTTTTCTGCCCTGGAGAAATGGGTTCGCGATCGGCGCTCGACGTGGGAACGAAGGCTCGATCGGCTGGGCGATCTGCTCGCGGAATCGGACGATACAGAATAGCCTGCTGCGAAAATGGAAATGCAGCGTGAAAGAGTACAAGGACTGGCTCATTATCTGTTCGCTCGGCTTTGCGCTTTCTGCCTCGTGCTTCGCCTGGCAAAATCCGCCCAGTAAAGGCCGGGAGGTCACTAAACTTTACTCTGATAAATGCGCCAGCTGTCATGGTGCGGATCTGTCTGGCGGTTCCGCATCGAGTTTGGTCGACGGTGTGTGGCGTTATGGGAGCGATGATGCCGGCATTGCGCGAAGCATTCGTGATGGCCATCCAGACGCGGGCATGCCTGCCATGCGGCAACAATTAAACGACGCCGAAATTCGCGCGCTTGTCATTTATATCCATGAACGAAGCGCCGCTTTCGAAACTGCCCACACAAAATACAACAAGCCCTTACCGGGCGTCGTCGTCCACAGCGAAAAAGAATCATTCAAGCTGGAACCGGTTATCGATGCCACGCTTAATGAGGCCTGGGCCATTGCGTTTCTACCCGACGGCAGGATGTTAGTAACAGAACGGCCGGGACGGCTTCGAATCATTAAAGACGGCATGCTGCTTCCGGAGCCCGTCCATGGCATTCCCGCCGTATATGGCGGCGAAGGAGGGCTGCTGGATGTGGCGCTACACCCGAATTATTTGCGCCCGGGCAACGACTGGATCTATCTTTCTTACGGCGATAAAAGCCCTGATGGGCGGGCCATGACAGCCGTGATTCGTGGTCGCTTGCGCGATGGCGCGTTTGTCGATCAGCAGCAAATCTTTAAAGCGGATCTTTCTCTCTATCGGAGCGGGGGCATGCGTTTCGGCTCCCGACTGTTGTTCGACAAAGCAGGACACCTCTTCTTCTCCGTCGGCGACCGCGCGCATCCGGGAGACGAGCAAGACCTATCGCGCCCGAACGGAAAAGTGCACCGCGTTAACGATGATGGCAGCATCCCGAAGGACAATCCGTTTTGCCATCAAAAGGACGCCATACCAAGCATCTGGACCTACGGCAACCGCAATCCGCAGGGGCTTGCTTTTAGCCCTGTCACGGGCGAGTTATGGGAATCGGAGCACGGCCCGCGCGGCGGCGATGAGCTGAATATTTCATATCCCGGCCACAACTACGGCTGGCCGGTCATTACCTACGGCATGAACTACGATGGAACACCCATAACCGATCACACCGCCCAAAAGGGCATGGATCAACCGGTTACATATTGGGTTCCCTCCATCGCCACTAGTCCCATCGCGTTTTATACAGGCAACCGTTTTCCGCAGTGGAAAAATAACTTGTTTCTCGGATCGCTCGCAACGCAGGAACTGCGTCGCTTAGTTATCGACGGCCACTCCGTAACGCACCAGGAAATCCTTTTTAAAGGGATTGGCCGCGTGCGCGATATTGTGAATGGGCCGGACGGTTATCTATACATTGTGCTGAACCAGCCTAGCCGGATCCTGCGGCTTGTGCCCGCTAATTGAACATTTCTATGGCTGCCCGCTCTCAAAGCGGTACCGCATGCCGCGCAATGTAAGCATCCAGCGATGGGTCAGGGCCGATGTAATGAAACTCTTCGGCATAGGTAAGCCGGTATTTGGCGCCTACCGTATGATCGCGGCTCACGAATGCTGCCTTAATGAACTCCTCGCGAGCCGCCTCATCGTCGCCTGAAAGAGCGGCTACCCGAAGCTTCTTCTCTGCAAGCGAGTCATTGAGGTCTTTCACCATGTGCGTGATCATGGTCTTGCACGAGCGGATCGCGGCCGTCTTTTCGGAGATCACCGGGCTGATATCCACGACGCGATTCACAAGCTGCGGGCCTCGCGCGAAATAATACTTCTCGCTGACCCCATGCGGCTGCAGACCGGCGGCGAAGTGTTCCGGCAAATCCAAATGGCCGCCTGACATCCAGCACGCCGCTTCCACCGCCTGAGCAGTCACGTAATGATCCGGGTTCTCCTCATAGTGGCCCCACGGATCATAGCTCAACACCGTATCCACCTTTAGCAGACGAAACAGAAAAATAAGACGGCCGCGCAATTCCGTCCGCGCGACTTCATCCATGCGGTGATTGCGATAGCTCAAATCGAAGGCTTGCTTAAGTCCCGTGCTCTTTACGAAATCGGCTGTGTCCCGCTCGTTTGCCAGTACCGTCTCCCCAAGAGTGCGCTTATACGAATCTTTCTCATCGTTGCTGGTGCGAATGAAATAGCCGGTGTAGCCCTCGCGCAGGAGCTTGCAGAGAGTGCCGCCGGCGAAGATCGGTCCATCGTCGAGATGCGGAGTGATGAGTGCCAGAACTTTCCCCCGGCTCGGAACGCCCGCCGCCGCGCGCTCGATCGTGACATTGGCATGGGTACCCGTCACGGAATCCGCCGTTTGGGCCGCGCCAGCCGTTCCCGCTAGACCTGCAAGCGTGGCAGCGAGAAATCCGCGGCGTTCCACATCTCCTTGCTTATCGAGCGGCATACCTGGCACCTGATCCTTTCAGAGAAATATACTTCATGAGCTGTTGCCCGGCAGGATAAGCTAACTAATTGCCAAAACACATCACACGCTATGTTTCTCTTTTGAGCGCGATCCTGAGCGCCCTGCTTCTTCCGGCCTTTGCGGCGTCTGCCGACTGGCTCACGTTTGCGCACGATCCGCAGCGCTCCGGTTGGGCCTCCGAAGAGTTGGCATTGAACTCGAAGACGGTCCCGGGTTTAACGCTGTTGTGGAAGGCCAAGGTCGAAAACGAATTCTACAGCTTGTCCGCGCTTACCGCACCCGTGGTTGCGGAGAAAGTCTCGACTGTAAAGGGCCTGAGGGCTGTCGTCTACGTGGCCGGAATATCCGGCGTCGTTTTCGCGTTGGACGCCCAAACCGGAGACGTGCTCTGGACGTATAAGATCAAAAACTTTGTCGAGTCGAAGAAGAACGTCTACATGTTTCAAGGGACTTTTCTATGCCCGAATGGAATTACCGCCACACCTGTCATCGACAGAAGCAGTGAAACGTTATATGTGCTCGGTCCCGACGGCATGCTCTACGGCTTGAGTCTG
>DAISJE010000218.1:4747-7395 GCA_036821665.1 Bryobacteraceae bacterium
CTTCGTTACGGGCCCATCCAGTTTGTCGCGCCGTTTTCGAAAAGCTGGAGCCTGAATCTGGCTGACGGCAAGGTCTACACGACACTCTCGCAAGGCTGCGGGAACGGGCTTTCGGGTTTTTATTCGATCGACGTGCGCGATCCCCATCGCCCGGTTATTGAACAGGGTCTGCTCTCCAACACGAATACCGCCGGAATATGGGGCCGCGGCGGGCCGGTAATAGGGACCAATGGCCGCGTCTACGGTGGCACCGGAGATGGCCACTTCGATCCCGCCGCCGGAGATTATTCGAATACAATCGTCGCGGCCTCGCTCGACAGCCTGAAAGTGGTTGACTACTATCTGCCGCCAAACTGGTCGTATCTGAACAGAAAAGATTTCGATTTGGGTTCGGCCAGTCCGGTGTTCTTCGGCTGGCATGATCGCTATTTGTTAGCACACGGCGCGAAAGAAGGAGTCCTCTACCTGATGGACGCAGATTCACTTGGATCGAAGGATCATCAAACGCCGCTCTATACGTCGCCACGTTTAGGCAACGATGTGGCCGAGTGCTGCTCCGGCCTGGGCATTTGGGGCGGATTATCGAGCGCTCGCGATACCGATGGTCAAACCTGGCTTTACGTGCCACTGGGAGGGCCTCCCGCCAAAGATGGCGTTCCTTTCCCCGCAACCAATGGCGACGTGAGCAAGGGCAGCATCATGGCTTTCAAAGTGGTCGCTGATGCGCGCACGCAGAATCCTGTTCTGGAGCCCGCTTGGATTACGGGCGGGTTTGCGTCGCCCGAGCCAGTTGTGATCGCAGACGACGTGGTGCTGGCGCTTTCGAACGGAGAGAACCCCGTTCAAAAGGGTGGCGAGAAGGGCCGTTTACTGAATACCCGGCCGGCCGTGCTGAAGGCTCTCGACGCCAAAACCGGAAAGGAGCTTTACAACAGCGGCTCCAGCATATCTTCGTGGGTGCATTTCTCGGGGCTAGCCCTTTCCGATGGAAAAATCTTCCTCGTGGATCATGACTCAAACGTCTATTGCTTCGGACTGCCGCCCAAAATGCCCGGTGAAGCAGCAGCTCATCGCGAGGAAAAATGACCTGCCCTGATCGAACCAGCGCTAACCTGTCGCGCCGGAGTTTCATCGCGGGTTCTCTCGGTGCCGCAGCTATGCCGCTGCTCGCAGACATAAGCAGCCTTCGCATTGGCACGATGGACACCGTACTGAACCTGGCGGGCAACCCCGAAGCCCTGCCGGTGGCGAAGCGACTGGGATTGGCTGCGGTGCAGGTCACTCTCGGAGTTTCGAAAGACGAAAAAACCCTTCCCTTGGAAGATAAGCAACTGCAGCAGCAATATCTCAACACGGCGCGGAAGCAGAATATTCCCATCGATGCAACCTATATCGACATGCTTCACGTCAGTTGCCTGAAATCGAATCCCGAAGCGCCGAAATGGGTTTTGAAGGGTATCGAAATTACAAAGAATCTGCGCGCGCCCATTCTGATGACGGTGTTCTTCGGGAAATGCGCTATTCTGAACCGCACCGAGCTTGACTACGTCATCGACGCCTTCCGCGATCTCACCGTAGAGGCGCAGAAAGCAGGCGTCATCCTCGGTTTTGAAAATACGTTGAGCGGCAAAGATAATCGCTACGCGGTCGATCGAATCGCCTCACCGTTTTTTAAGATCTGGTACGACGTCGGCAATTCGACTTACAATGGCTACAACGCGCCCGACGAGATCCGGATGCTCGGGCGTGAACGAATCTGCGAGTTTCACTTCAAAGATAAGGGCTATCTGGGACAGGGCGCTGTTAAATATCCGCCTATTCTAAAAGCGATTAAAGAAATACGATTCGAAGGCTACGCCAATCTCGAAACGACGTCGCCCTCGGGAAACGTCGAAGCCGACACGAAGCGCAATCTGAAGTATCTGCAGAATCTGATGTCTGCCGTTTGAGCCTGCTCACGCGTACAATCCGCGCTTCTTGATCGCATACGCCACTCGATCCAGCGCGAGCACATAAGCGGCTGTTCGGTTATTCACCTTGTGCTTGCTTGCGTAACCGGTCACATCGTTGAAGCTGGTCACCATAATCTCTTCCAGGCGGTCGTTCACCATTCCGAGATTCCAGAAATAACCCTGCCGGTCCTGCACCCATTCGAAGTAGGAAACGGTCACGCCGCCGGCGTTCGCCAGAATATCGGGAATAACGAAGACTTTCTTATCCGCAAGCATGGAATCCGCCGCAAACGTAGTCGGGCCGTTCGCGCCTTCGCAAAGAATTTTTGCCTTAATACGGTCGGCATTGTGCGAAGTGATGACGTTCTCATGCGCGGCGGGAATCAACACGTCGCAATCCATTGTTAAGGCTTCGTCTTTGTCAATATCTTCGGAATTCGGAAATCCTCGAATGGAGCCCGTCTCTGTGCGGTGCTCCATTAAAGCGTCAACGTTTAGCCCGTTCGGATTGTAGACTGCGCCATCGTATTCGATAATGCAGGTAATTTTGAATCCCTTTTCGCGCATCAGTCGCGCTGCCATTCCGCCCACATTCCCGAACCCCTGAATGATGACGCGAGTGTTTTCCGGCGTCATCCCAAAGCGTTTCAGCGCCTGCAGTGCGACGATCATAAGACCGCGGCCGGTAGCTTCCGG
>DAISJE010000219.1:0-4366 GCA_036821665.1 Bryobacteraceae bacterium
TTGTAAATGGATAATCCGCAATTTTCGGCTTCGCCGCCGAGAGCCGCGAGATCAGGGTGGATTTTCCGACATTCGGAAACCCGACCAGCCCGACATCGGCCAGGAGTTTCAATTCGAGGCGCAGCTTGAAAAATTCCCCGGGCCGTCCTTCTTCGTGTTCGGTGGGCGCTTGATGTGTGGCTGTGGCAAATCGCGCGTTTCCCCGGCCGCCGCGGCCACCATGCGCTACCGTGAAGCGTTGGCCGGGCGCAGTAAAGTCGAAAATACGTTCGCCGGTCTCTGCGTTGTAAACAACCGTGCCGGGTGGAACAGGCAATTCGATGCTTTCGCCATCCCGGCCTGTCCTGTTGCTGCCCTCGCCATGACGGCCGCGCTCGGCACTGTGTTCGGGATTAAAACGAAAGTGCAGGAGTGTGTTGTAGTGCTCGCTCGAAACAAGAATTATGTCTCCACCACGGCCGCCGTCGCCGCCGCTCGGGCCGCCGCGCGGAACGAACTTTTCCCTGCGAAACGCGAGACAACCGTTTCCGCCATCGCCGGCTTTGATGGTAATGATTACTTGATCGATGAACACGAGAGAAACGTGGCGCACGCTTCAGCGTGCTGTCGAGAAAAATCGGGGACACTCCGGGCTAGAATCCGAATTGCGGTAAATTTCCGGTCAGCAGGCGTGTCCCCCGATTTTTCCAAATCATCGCTCCAGATGGCTCGGCTGTCTGTCCCGGCAATTTTTTCACAAACCCTTACGGTCGCGGCTTCCGTATTTAATTCTGGGTGGCGATGATGTTGACGAACTTGCCTAACCGGCCACGGTCGCGAAACTCGACGGTACCTGGTACGGTCGCAAACAACGTATCGTCTTTGCCCAGGCCGACGTTCTTGCCCGGTTTGTAGCGAGTTCCACGCTGACGGACAATGATAGAACCACCCGTTACAAATTCACCCGAGAAAACTTTAATACCCAGGCGCTGCGAATTCGAGTCGCGCCCGTTTTTGGAGCTGCCTAAACCCTTTTTATGTGCCATGCCAAATTCCTCTAAATGCCGTGCCTGCTACGCGAGAATTTCCTGAACTTCCACGCGAGTGTAATTCTGCCGGTGACCGATCGTGCGTTTATACTGCTTCTTTCGTTTGAATTTAAAAACAAGAATCTTGTCTCCGCGTCCGTGGCCGGCAATTCTTCCTCGGACCCGCGCGTTGCCCAGCGCTTCCCCTACCACCAGTTCGTTCGCATCGTTCGAAAGCGCCAGAACACGGTCAAATTCAACGTCAGCGCCGACGTCTCCGGCGATCGTATCTACTTCTATCGTCTGACCTGGCGCCACGCGATATTGCTTCCCGCCTGTCTCAATCACAGCGTACATATATGTGCCTTATATTTGGTTTTGCGGTTCCAGAGAAAAAGCGCGTGGACCGAATGACATTCGGGCACACAAACGGCTACCGCTGGAATAGAATCCGAACTCTCTATATGATAGCGAACCGGTTTTAGTTTCGCCACTCTGGGCAGCGCGAACAGTTACCGCGCCGCTTCAGCAGCGCCCCCCGGTTGTGCGATTGTCAAGCTCGCAAGGTAGTGTGAATCATAAACAACGAAATCGGCATTGGCAAAAGCCGGCTTCACACCGGAAAGGCGATGCGCTGCTTTGAACACGTAATAGTCGATGGGCAACGCTGCACTAAACCGGCGCGGAGGGAAGACGTCATTGCTCTCCATAGCCCGCCAGCGTTCATACCAAGCACGGGCGAGCGAACCGGAATAACAGCTTTGTGCTCCGCTCTCCCAATCGACCCAGAGGGCGCGGCGGCTCTCCGCCCGAAAAATGCCTGGATATAAGTCGCGTCCGGCGTCCGGAAACGCAAACAGAGAACTGCCCCACGTGCTGTTTTCCGCCCACTCAGCTAGTTCGGCAATGCCTGCCTGGTTACCGATCTCAGATAATCGCGGTGCGGCGATTGGAGTAATTACGATAACTGCCGCTACAAACACAAACCAGGCAACCGCCTCTGCCCGGCTTCGCAGACGCAATGCCTGAAGTCCAGCAATCGAGCAAGCAATCAGTGAAAATTCGACTGTAAAGAGTAACGAACGCGCAGGCTGAATCCGCGGCAGCAGCCACCAGCCGAACTGTTCGAGAAGTACGGCTGAAACAGGAATGCTGAGCACGCCGAGAAGCGAGGGCAGCAGGAAAAGCCAGCGGCTCTGGCTGTTCAGCCTGGGCCAGATGCGCGCAACAGCCCAAAGGCCGCATACCAGGATGGCAAGATAAATCCATATTTCATGTCCGGCCCAGTGCGGAACCCAGACGTGCCCGTTTCTGGTTTGTAATATCGCTGCGACGTCCGCCTGAATCCGGCTGAACGGTGGTTCAGAATCCGAAATGCCGGGTTGGAGCTGCGTCAGATTCGCCAGCAGCAATATAAAGATGGCAAAAATGGTCAAAGAAGGACGAATTAGCCTGCGAAGATAGCTGTCGGAAATAAATGCAATTAAGACAGCAATCCAAAGCACTGCTGCAATCGACGGGTCATACAAAAAGGCAATGCCGCCGGCCAGGCCGCATAGTAGAGGTTTGCCGGTGGTCAGGCAGCCTGTCGCCAGCAATGAGAGTGCAAAGGCGAAGGTTGCCGGAATAGGCTCAGGATCGGCTAGGTACAGCGCCGGCCCCGGCAGATAGGCGCCAAGATTCACAAGCGTGGCAATAAGCAATGCCCACAGGCCGTTAAATCCAGCCGCGCAAACGAGTAAGTATACGCCGAGAACGGCGGCCGCCCTGCATAGAACCTGCTGAAGGATGAGCGCCTCTCTGAAATCGAGCCGCAAGCCCTTATGGAGGAATAATGTGACTTCGTCGTAGATGGTGTAACTGAGATTCGGATGCGTGGCGACCAAATCGCGCGAAAGGAAACCGGGCGTATCCAGGCGCTCCAGCATAGGAACGTAGAGCTGCGTTTTTCCTTGCAGATACGTGTGACCGGGGAAGATCTCGAACTCGACAAACGTAATTGCCGAAATTGCGAGTGCGAGCAGCAGGGCTCTCCGCATTTAGCGGCCGGGCGTATTGGATCCGGGTATTTTGGCGAGTTCCTGCTTCGCCCAAAGCCGGTCCGGATCGAGTTGGAGCACATGCTCAAGAGCTTGCCGGGCCTCGGCATTGCGGCCGGCCTTTCGCAGCGCAACGCCCTTCCATAGGTAAGCTTCGGCGAGCTTGGGATTGATTTCAATGGCGTGGTCGATGTCTTTCAGTGCGATATCCACCCCGCCGCCCATCTGCGCAGGCAAATAATAGTTGCCGACACCACGGCTTACATAGGCCAGCGCGAGCTTATTGTCGAGTTCGAGAGCCTTGTTGATCTCGTCGCGAGCGCACTGCCCGTATTTGAGCGCCCCGAAGAAAGGATTCGCCGGGATTACCTGGCCGCAGATCTGACCATACAACCTGTGATATTCGGCATTTCCGCCGTTTAGTGCTATCGCGCTGCGAATGGGGTCGATGCCCGCTTCAGCATATCCTTCAGACCGCTTTTTGTCTTTCAATTCAAGTGCGACTTCGGCAGCATACGAATTGGCCAGCGCGAGCTTATACTGAGCTTCGGCAGATTTCGGATTTGCTGCGGCGGCCTGTTTGTACTGCGAAATAATGGCGTCTAACGATTTCAGATCCTGCAGGTCACGTGCCTTGATCAGCGCGGTTTCACCTGCCGGAACGGCGGCAAGAAGGGCGACAAAGGCGAATAAGATCAAAATAGAAAAAACTTGGGACGGCTGCAAGAATGGCGTGCGGAAAACATGCTCCATTTCATTGTAGGGATCATGTCCGGACGCGCTCACAACTTGACGACGTCGCTCCGGACCAGCAGGAAATACAGCGCGAGAAGAACGACAAGAACGCCGTTTGCCGCCATAATGGCCGGGGCGGATGTCTGGTGTATCAGTAATCCGGAGATCAGGCTGCCGAGCGGCATTCCGCCGCGAAAAGCAACGTTGTAGACACTCATCACCCGTCCTCGCATGGCGTCGCTGACGTAAAGCTGCACAAGCGAGGAGTTCACGGCGAAGACAATCATCAATGTGGCGCCGGCTGCAAATACCAGAACCGTGCTGATGCCGAGATTCTTCGAGAGGCCGAATCCTACGATAAAGCCGCCCAGGAGAAGCATCACGATAAGCGCCTGTTTCGCTTGCCCGACCTGCGTATGGCTCGCCGCAACCATAAGTGCGCCGGCTACTGAGCCCGCGCCGGAAAAGCATAAGAGCAAGGTGAACGTGTTAGCTCCGCCATGAAGCACATCGCGGGCCATCACGGGAAGGAACGTAATGAGGGGGTAAGACCAGAAATTATTGCAATTCCACCACGAAAAAGCG
>DAISJE010000219.1:4376-7348 GCA_036821665.1 Bryobacteraceae bacterium
GGTAAGACAGAAGCGTAGACAGAAACGCAAGGGCCACGAGCGAAAGCATTCCCTCCCGATGGCGAATGAAATCAATACCTACGCGCATGCTCTTAATGACGGACTCTGTCGTTTTCGCAGGCACAAATTGCGGACGGATCGCCAGCAAAGAAAAAATGACCGCGATATAGGAGATTCCGTTCAGTGTGAAACACCAGCTTGCACCCAATTTCGTAAGCGCAATACCGCCGAGGGCCGGCCCCACCACTCGAGCGAGATTGAACTGAATCGAATTCAGCGCAATCGCGTTTTGAAGATCCTTTCTATCCACCAGCGTGGGAATCAGCGCCGAATATGCGGGGCCGCCGAATGCCTGCGCGACTCCCACGCAAAAGGACAGGCACCAAATGTGCCACACGCGCACCACGCCGGCAGCGTCCAGCCCGGCAAGCGCAAATGCGCAGATCAACTGGATCACTTGCGACATCACTAGCAGGCCGCGCCGGCTCCTGCGGTCGGCAAAAACGCCGCCAAAAAGCGACAGCATAAAAACGGGGATCTGGGCAAAGAATGTATCAAGGCCCAAATAAAACGACGAATTGGAAAGCTGGTATACGAGCCAGCTCTGCGCGAGGATTTGCATCCAGGTGCCAATGGTGGAGGTGCAGGCGCCTATCCACATCAGGCGGAAGTCCGGATACTCGAATGCCCTGAAGACCGTTTTCAGCAAGTAAAGCTCTTTGTAGCATGCGAGGAAGTTAGAGTTGCTATGCTGCGTGGGATGACTTGGATCATTCTCGTCATCGCAGGGCTATTTGAGGTGGGCTGGGCAGTTGGGCTGAAGTTTACGGACGGATTCACGCGGCTCGGAGCAAGTGTCGCCACGGTTGCCGCGATGATCGCCAGTATGGGACTCCTTGGGCTTGCCGTCCGGACGCTTCCAATCGGAACGGCTTATGCGGTTTGGACCGGAATTGGTACCGTCGGTACCGTTTTGGTTGGGATGGTGCTGCTGAAGGAATCCATGTCGCCGCTGCAGTTATTGTGCGTCGCGCTGATTATTATTGGTATCGCCGGTCTGAAGATACTATCGCCATCGTAAGCGTCTTAAGTTTTGATGGTTCCGATAGATGTCGTTTCGCCGTCTTCCCCTTTGGGTCCGAGCACGTCGCGCATCACGATTGCAAGATCTCGCAATGCGGTTGCTCCATTTCCGTAATAGGTGGAGCCGTGCATGATCGCGAGTGTCTTCGGTTCGTATTGCGCTAACGTTTCGAGTACGCGCCCTGTGTGATGCGTGTAGGGCACATAATTCGCAAACGGCCCGGCCTCGGTTTGAACCAGGGCGTCTTTACAGCGCTCCATAATGCTGTCCGTAGTTGCCGGCTCGCGGTGACCCCACTGATGAAACAGATCGGAGCAAAATAGCGTACGCTCTGATTCTTCGAGCAGAACGCCCGCATCCCAACCGTGCGGAACGTGAGGTGTGGGAATAAATCGGAAACGGCATTTGCCGGTGGTCAGGACATCGTCGCGAGTCAATACACGCGCAGGCCGGATCGAGAAATCGTTCACGCTTACGAGTGCGCCAACCAGTCCGCACACCGGCTGTGCTGCCGGTGCAGCCTCCAGCCATTGGTTTAGCGCTCCGCATTCATCCGATTCGAAATGGCTAAACCCAATGTGCCGAAGTGTTCGGATGTCGATAATGCGTGAGATCTGCTCGCGTAAAACCGGAAACATGCCTCGAAGTCCTGCGTGAAAGAGGAGCGGCTCGTCATCTTTCACCAGAAAGTGACTGAACTCCAGGTTTATCTCCGGAACGTAAACCGAGATCCGGTACACATCTTTTGAAATTTCCGTTGTACTTACCATAGTCTCCGCTTTTCAGGCGCTAACTCATGCTAGTCTATTGGCTCCGTAAGCCGCTGTAAACAACGAGTGTCGGTTCTGAGCCGCTTGCGCAAGGGTTCGTGAAAAATTCGCTCGCGGGCGAGGAACACTTTCGTAAGTCGTTGATCTTGAAACTGAGCCGCGACCGCGAGGGAGCGGTCAAGCCAATTTTTCACAAACCCGTAAGCAAGCGGTAAATAGCGGTAAATATAAGAACGGAATCGCGCGCACGCGAATTTTGTAGCTAAGGCTGAAAAGCGAGGCGGCACCCGAGCAATATCAACACGACCAGCAAGCCGATTCGCAGCGGGCGCTGGTTGATGCGCGTGGCCAGGACCGATCCGCTGATGGCGCCAAATATTCCGCCGATGGTTAGATTGATGAGCAAGGGAAGGTCATAGTTTCCCGCACCGAAATGGATCCCGCCGCCGGCGATTGAGAGACCGAGGCCGAAACAAAGATCGGTGCCGATTACTTCCGCGGCGGTAAGCCGTGTCATGCCCAGCAGAAGCAAAGAGCCCAACGCACCCGCGCCGGCAGAAGAAAAGCCCACCTCTGCCCCGATCGGAATGGCGAACCATGGCAAAAGGTGCGAACGATCCTTGGGAACAGCATTGTCAGCCGGACGGAAGACCCGGTAAAGGCGAACCAAAGCCGTTATAACGATGAATACGCCCAGACAGGTGTAGAGAACGCCTTGATGCGGACTTGTCTTGGCGCGGTCGAGAAAAATCGAACCTACGATTACCCCTGGCAGGCCGCCAAGCAACAGGAATTTGAGAACTCTTAGGTTCACCTGCCGGCGAGCCGCATAAAACGGGACCGAGACAATCTTCACAATCGCCGAAAATATCAGCGCTGTGCCCACAGCGGCGGCCGGCGGAACACCGAGAAACAAAATCAGCAGCGGAGTAGTTACTGTGCCGGCGCCGACACCCGTCAGCGAAATAGCAACGGCAATCGCGAATCCAAGCAGAACACCCATGTCATTGGGATTCGGCGATATGAATACCGCACTCGAGCTTTTGTCCAGCCCAGCGGCCCGAGCGCGCGTTTCCTGGGTCGAGGAGGCCCGCGAAAGCGCCACGTCGCGCATTTCC
>DAISJE010000220.1:0-7347 GCA_036821665.1 Bryobacteraceae bacterium
TACGTTGAAGTGGTTGTACCAGAAGTCATCCAGCAGTTCGAAAAGCTGGCGGTTGCTATAAACGGCACGGAGAAGCTTCGCTTCAGTCAGATCCTGGGCAATCACACGCTGCTCGCCAGTGGTTCCCGTTAACTGCTGCTGCAATTCGGCAGGGTTGATCCATAGCGATGTAAGCGGCTGCAACCGGGTCTCTAGTTGCGGATTCTCGGGTATTCGGTCCGGATGAAGCTGTTGCTCGACCCAGCGCTGGCGGCCCAGAGAGCGAAATTGTTCTAAATCGCCCGCCCGCGCTCCGAACGTCAGGCGATCTACCGCATGCACAGCTTCCAGGGACTCCGGCAGTGGTCTCAGAAAGGACGCATATTGTGCGGGGTTTTCTCCGGGACGCCGCGGCACAGAATTTAAGGCTGCAAGCAGGCTGCCGGCCGCGCCGCCTAAAAGAATTAAGGCGCCATAGAGAAAAAACCGCCGCACACCTTTCTTAACGATGGAGCGGCAAAGAGGAATACAACGAGGAGATGAAATTTGTCGCTATTTGTCGCCTTGATCCGGCGTTTACCTGACAAGACATGCGTCCAAACAAAACATAACAAGCTGATAACCCAAAACCAGCATCGTCGCGAGGGTCAAACGCAAGAACATGTGTTCCGGGAACCGATTCGAGGGTAGATCGATAAACGTATCGACCGGTTCATCCTGGGGCTGTCGCACGCCCCCATCCTCAACCTGGCCAATAAAACGATACCCCAAGCGAGGGATCGTTTCGATGTAGCGCGGCGTTTCTGCCGTGTCGCCCAACGCCGCGCGCAGACGGTTCATGGCCGTATTTAACCCACTCTCAATGTCGACGAAAGCGCTCGCCGGCCATAACTGCCGGCACAGTTCGTCACGTCTAACCAGTTCGCCGGGCCGGGCGGCGAGGATCTCAAGAACCCGCGCCGGCTTGGATTGCAATTTGATTTTGATCCCCTGCTTCGTGAGTTCGCGCGTATCGGTCCGCAGTTCGAAGGACCCGAATCGGATATATGGTTTGAGGAGCTGGGCGTCGTGATCCAGATATAGATTCCGACTCGATTTGCTTACGTCGACACAGTTCAGCATCATTGCAGCCCCGCATTATGCAGGCCTTGCTCAACGCGAAGCATGGCGCTAACACTCGCTTCAACATCTTCCGCTGTCGTGGCCCAGGAGGAGACGCTGATTCGCATCGCTCGCCGCCCTTTCCACTCCGTCGAACTGCACCAGCAGGTTCCTTCCTTTTGCAGAGCCGCGACTACCGCGCCCGTGTGCGCATCGGATCCGAAGGATACAAGTACCTGGTTCGTCACAACGTCGTTCAAGATCTCGAATCCGGCGGCACTCAGCCGTTTGGCAAAGAGCTGGGCATAATGGCACGTCCGATCAATTAATTCGGCGATGCCGCTCTTACCTAACGAGCGGATTGCAGCCCAAATTTCGACGGCCCGCGCTCTTCTGGAGAGTTCGGGATTGTAATGAGACGGCTCACGTTTGTCGGTCAAGTGAAAATAGGCGCCCTCACTCGCCATAGCAGCGACGAGCGCCTCCGGCCGGCGCACAAAGGCCACACCGCTGTCGTAGGGAACGTTTAGCCACTTATGGCAATCAGTAGCCCACGAGTCAGCATCCGAAAAGCCCGCGGCGAGATGCGCCTTTTCGGGCGAGGCGGCTGCCCATAAACCAAATGCGCCATCCACGTGAACCCAAGAGCCGGAACCGTGCGCCCAGGCGCACAATTCGGGCGCGCGATCCAGTGCGCCAGTATTTACATCACCGGCCTGAATGCACACAATAGAAGGCTGTTGGATCTCGGGCAGTTCGGATATGCAAATCCGGCTCTGGTTATCGGTTGCAAGACGGATTACGCGGGACCGCCCCATTCCCAGCAAGGCAAGGGCTTTGAGCACCGCGATATGGCAGTCCGCGCTTACATACACCGGGATCTCCGGCGCGCCGAATAGCCCATCGGACTCCACATTCCAGTTGCGATTCGCGAGCAGTTGATGCCGCGCGGCAGCGAGACATGTGAAACTTGCCATCGTGGCGCAGGTAACCAAAGCGCCACCGGACGTAGTGGGAAGACCCAATAATTCTCGAATCCAGGCGAGGCTTATGTCTTCGAGGAAAGCACCCACCGGAGATAGCAGCCGGAGCGCAACATTCTGATCCCAGGCCGCGGCGAGCACACTTGCCGCTCTAGCAGCCGGCAGAGCGCCGCCAATCACAAAGCCAAAGTAACGGCCGCCTCCGTTTGCGACTGTGGCAGGCGAGCCGATCTCATCAAGCTGACGCAGAATCTCGGACGGGTCCTCGGGCGATAGGGGCAGCGGAACGGCCAACTCGTTCAGGTGTTCGAGAGCGTCCGCCGTCGGGAACGGGTTGCGCTGTCTGAGGCTCTCCAGGTGGCGGCACGCACGATGAGCGGCGTCGAGAAAGAGACGCTGCTCGTGGATTGCATTGGGCATATTGGTATCCTCCAGCAGACCAATTGTGCCGTTCAGGGGTTTCTCGATGATCGCCATAGCCTATGTTGTGACAATTTGGTATTTACAACAAGAACCACTTTGTTTATAAGTGGTATCGATGAAGGCGAGCGATGTTTCGGAGATACTGGGCGACTGGGCAACCGCCGCCGGCGCGCTCCATATCCGGCTCGGCGCGGGCATTAAGGACGCAATTCGTCAGGGGAACCTGCTTCCGGGCGCTAAGCTCCCCTCGGAACGTGCGCTAGCGAAAGCGTTGGCGGTTAGCCGGACCACTGTTCTGAGCGCCTACAACGAACTTCGTGCCGGCGAGTGGCTGGAAAGCCGGGCTGGCAGCGGGACATGGGTGAATCGAACCACAGCAGTGAATGCGCGCACCCAAGCGCGTGCTCGGGTGCTTAGCCGCAGCCCGTTGTTGAACCTGCTGCTTGCCGAGGGCTCAGATGCAATCGACTTCGGCGCAGCTACGCCAATGCCACTGGCGACTCTTCCCGAAGGCGCTTTCGAACTGCCCGAGCAACAGTTCCGGTTACTTTTACAAGAGCGCGATTACATGCCGCTCGGCTTCCCTGCTCTTCGCGAAAGAATCGCCGCGCGCTATTCCAAGCTGGGAGCAAAGACGAGCGCGGAACAGATCCTGATCACTACGGGCGCGCAGCAAGCAATCTCGCTCATCACGGCGTTGTGCGTCCAGCGCGGCGATCCTGTTCTGGTCGAAGATCCGACTTTCTTCGGCGCTCTTGAAATACTGCGATTCACAGGCGCACGCCTCACGTCACTGCCGGTTTCACCCGATCACATCGCAGTGCATACATTGCGGAATCGAATTCTTACGGTGAGTCCCCGGCTGCTGTATGTGACGCCCACATTTCAGAACCCTACGGGCGCGACAATGAGCGACTCCTCGCGGCAGGCTATCGCGGAAATGATTTCAGAGTTCGAGATTCCAACGATTGAAGACGAGACGCTGGCCGAACTGGTTCTGGAAGATGGCCGGCCAAGGCCTATTTCGGCGTTCGGCGGAGGCGACAACATTTTTACGGTCGGGTCATTGAGCAAGCTTTTTTGCGCCGGTCTGCGTGTTGGCTGGATACGCGCTTCGACCGCGCAGATCGCCCGTCTCGCGAGAATTAAAAGCTCAATGGATCTCGGTTCGGCGCTTTTGCCGCAAGCCATTGGAGCCCAGCTTATGACGCACTTCGAACACGCCGTACGGCTGCGGCAAGCAGAACTATTGCCAAAACGCGACCTGGTGGAAAAGTGCTTGAGGGAACAGCTTCCGGATTGGAATTTTATGCGACCACGCGGCGGCCCTTGCATTTGGGCGAAATTGCCTTCAGGCGATGCGGCGGCCTTCGCTCAGGTTGCGCTGCGGCGGCGGGTCGTTATCGCGTACGGAAATATGTTTTCTGCAGGTGGCTCGTGCGGCGCATACGTGCGGATTCCATTTTTGCTCGATGCAGAATCGCTGCAACTGGGAATGGAGCACTTACGCGAAGCATGGCATGAGATGCAAACGACAAACGTCGAGTTTCGACAACAACCGGCAGTGATGATCTAAGCGCGTGGCCCCGCGCCGCGCCAGTTACGCTATAGCGCGGATGGCACGGACCGGGAGAAAGATAATCGCCGAGACGAAGGCCAATACTCCGTGAACGGCGATTCCGAGTAAGCGGAAGGGGAGCAGCAAGAGCCAGACGATGGGATACAGCACCAGAGCCGCAAGCGCCAGCGGCCACGAAAAGACCAGCAAAAGACACCAAAGCAGAAATATGAGCATTTGCGTCTCCTTTGAGCGATACGCAACTCAGGTGGAAAAAGTTCCTTGATCAGGCGAAAACGCGATCAAAAAGCTGCCGCATATTCTGTTGCAGTTCGACGAGACGGGCGTCGAGACCCGCAACCGTCGAGCGCTCGCCAGTCCAGCGGTGGATCAACTCGACAATCATCTCGCGCTGCTCCGGCGAAGCTGGAATTTTCTCTTCTGCTCGCCCTTTGACAACGCGCACGGCGTGATCGAGAGCGCGAAAGTATCTGGTAGCCTGCATCAGGAATTCAGCATCGCTACGTTCCAGATGCCCCATCTTCTCGACAATATCGATGCGTTCGGGCGTGTTCAGGCTCTTGAAGAACAGACCGGCGCCTTTGAGGCGTAAATACATCAGAATGAAATCCGCATCGTAGTAACTGCCTTCCGCGGCTTTGAGCGGAGTAATCTGTCCCTGTTCACGCTGCAGGCGCATGCGCATTTGGCGCAGATCGTGCTTCGATCGTCCGCTCTGACCGTAACGACGCCAATCCACCTGTTGCAGGTCGTTCAAAAATTGCGTGGCGCGCTCGGTATCTCCGGCGACGCCGCGCGCCTTCATGTAGGCGATACCTTCCCATGCTTCGGCTTTACTCGAAAAATACTCGACGTACTTCGATTCCGTTTGGACCAACATGCCCTCGCGACCATTCGGCCGCAAGCGCGTATCGAGAGAAAGAATCGTCCCATCGCCGGTATAGGTGGTGAGGATGTCAATGAGATGCTCCGCGACACGCGTCCAGAATCGCTGCCGTTCCAGTTCGACATCGGGAAGGATGAAGAGGAGATCCGCGTCGGAGCCGAGATCGAACTCGCGCATGCCGAGACGGCCCAGAGCAACGACCATCATCTCGCCTTGGGGGTCATGAAACGGCTTTTCGGCAGTCGCGTGCGTATGAGCGTGCTCGAGACCACGCGCCAGCGCAATTCTATACGCGCGCGCTATGACGAATTCGGCTAAGGCAGAGGTGCTGTCGAGTGTTTGAAAAATAGGCTCAGGAAGGCAAACGCTGGCCGCCAGGATGCGGAACATCTCGCGGCGAAAGAACCGGCGCAGGCCGCCGATATCGTTTAGCGGAGCGGCGAGTCCCTCAAAGGCCCATCGCCGGGTAGGATAATCCGTAGCCCTGCGCAATTCCGCTAGTAGTTCGGGGTAGCCCACAAGCTGCTCCGCAAGGAAAGGGCTCAAGTCGAAAATTTGCAAGGTCCAATCCGCCAACACGGGGTGGGATTCGAGGAGATTCAACTCATCAGGGCTTTTAAGGAGATATTCGAGAAAGCGCGGCAATTTATCTCCCGAGCGGCGCAGCCCCCGGCCCTGCAACCGTTCACTGAAGCGCGGCGCCCGTTTAGAAACTTGGTCAAGCAACTCCGGGAAAAAACCGGTCATAGTATCTTCCTCTGCCGTTTTTGGCAAGGTGTCCGCTACGATTACCGGCGCAGCGGATGCCGGCGCATAATAGAGCGGCCGCTGAGCATGCACGATGCGTTCATAGATCGCCTGCACGCTCTCGAGATGCTGATTCAACTCTTTGAGGAGCTGGGCACCGGCGCTCATAGCCTGATCGGCGTCGTTCCGAGGCGGCAGCATGCGCCGGCCAATACGCTCGAGATCCGCCGGATCCGAAGGAAGCGCATGTGTCTGTCGATCGTCTTCAAACTGAAGAAGATGTTCCAGCTTGCGGAGAAAGCAATAAGCGTTCGATAACCGCGCATGCTCTCTGATCGATAGAAGATCTTTATCGCGCAGCCTGGATAGCGCGAGCAGCGTCCCGCCATGGCGCACCCAGGTTTCTCGCGAGCCATGCAGTCGCTGAAGACATTGAACAAGAAACTCGATATCGCGAATACCGCCCCGGGCGAGCTTAACGTCAAGATCCTCTCTTCGCAGCCGCTTTCTTGCTAGTTTCTCGGTAATCCGGTCGCGAGTTTCCGCCATCGTTTCGATGGTGGAAAAATCCAGGCTTGTCGAATAGATAGACGGTTCGACAAAATCAAGCAACTTCTGGCCGAGCACTTCGTCTCCCGCCGCCACTCGCGCCTTGATCAGCATCTGCAACTCCCAGTCGCGTGCACGATTGGCATAGTAATCCTTCGCGGCTTCGAGTGAAACGCAAACTTCACCCAGTGTTCCTTCCGGCCGAAGTCTCAGGTCAACTCGATAGCAGATGCCAGCTCCCGTATAACTGGAGAGCATATTGGTTAGCTGGTTCGATGCCTTTTTGAAGAATTCGCGATTGGTAATGACATGCGGACCGGATGTTTCGCCGTTGTCACTGTAGAGAAACATGAGGTCTATATCAGAGCTGTAATTCAGTTCATGACCGCCAAGCTTCCCCAACGCCAGAACGGAAAATGTGGCAGCAAGCGATTGCGCTTCCGGCCCCCTGGCGAGAGGCTCTCCGTATTTTTCAGCCAGGTCGCGCATTACGGTGGAAAGAGCGCGGTCCAAAATCGCGTCGGCAAGATTCGAGAGTTCTTCCGTGACAGCGGGCAGATCGCCTGCGCCGAGCCGGTCCCGGAGAACGATCCGCAGCAGCTGTTGACGGCGGAACAGCGCCAAATCGAGAGCGGACGGAACTGCAACGCCACGCTCTTGGAGAAACCGATCCAGCCTCGATTTGTACTGGGCGGTTGTGAGAATGGAGTCGAGATCTCCTACGGCCAGCATCCATTCCGGATGGCGTGAAAGCTCCTCTGACAGAAAGCGGCTGGAACCAAAGATCACCGTAAGCCAGCGGAGCCGCTCCGGTTCCTTTGCCATTGCTTCCAGAACCCGGCCATGACGCGACCGGAAATCGTTTAGATATTGGGCGACACGTTGAGGATCGGGGGAGCTTTCAATATAAGCCTGAAGCGAATCACTTGATTTCGCGGAGGGCGAGGAAGCGCTCGACGCCGCATGGTTCAACTCGTCTAGTTGGGGCAACATGGTCCGCAAACAGGGCGACCTCAAATACCGGCTCGATTATATCCTCTGTGAAGACGCGCCAGGGCCGGGAACGGGTGCGAAAAAAGATCCGGGGTTGCCGGTACCGC
>DAISJE010000221.1:0-7330 GCA_036821665.1 Bryobacteraceae bacterium
GACGTTATCCGCACTACAACGTGCGTATCCGAAGGGCCGGTTCGATATCCAGATTTCGCCCGAATATAGTTATCGAAACCGGAGAGCAAGGGGGATTCATTGAGAACGATTGGGTGGGCCGCAAAATCGCAGTGGGCGATAACATTCTTCTCGAGATGTTGATTCCCTGCCCGCGTTGTGTGATGACGACTCTACCTCAAGGAGATCTGCCGCAGGACTCGGGAATATTAAAAACCGCAGCACAGCAAAACTCCGTAACAAGCCCACCGGGTAATCAGAAGAAGCCAAGCGTCGGAGTGTACGGCAAAGTGCTCCACGGCGGCCATGTACGCCGCGGGGACACAGTACGGTTCGCCTGATCAGAGCGGACTCTCGTAAAAGCTGCGTATTTTACTTCTCAGGCTCCACTTCGCTGGCATAGATCATGTGCGAAGCCTTGGGTGGAGTATCGCCTTGATGAAAGGCCACGACATGATCGCGAATCATACGGTCGGACGCCGTCAGGCGCTCGCGTTGCCGCAAGTATTCGATCCAGGATTCGACCACGAATGTTTCGACCATACGGCCCGGATCGGCCGTATCCTGGTACACGCCCCAACGAATCGCGCCATCCCTCAATCGGACATCCCGCATTTTGTGAATCGCCCGAGTGAATTCGTCGTAATCCTGTGGACGGATGCAGTATTGGATGCTCACGAGAACTGGCCCGTCCTCGGGATTCGGCTCAATGGCGACGCGCGGGCCGGGGCGGTTCAAGGCAAACGGGCTTAAATCCGGCAGCTTTCCGTGCAGGACATGAAAGCGCCGCGAAAGCGGCAGCGAAACGGCAAGTCCGGCTGCTGCATAAAATAGCGCGTGCGATGTGGAAAAACGTTCGGCAACCATGCCCCACACAGCGCTACCGAGCGCCATGCCGCCTTGAAAAATCATCTGATAGAGCCCGAGCGAACGGGCCTGCACCCAGGCTGGAACAGAGAGTTGCACACCCACGTTCAGGGTCGACGTAGTGCTGGTCCATGCGAACCCGCCGGCGATCAGCGAGAACACGATTAATGGGACGCTGCGCATGAATGAAAGAATGAGGAGCGTTCCGACAAATACTCCGGAGGAAGCCAGAATGATGGTGTCGGCCGGAAGCATGCGCCGTGTTCTCGGCAGAGAAGCCGCGCCGATGACCGCGCCTAGTCCGATGCAACCGTTCAGGATTCCATAACCCATAGCGCCTTGGTGCAGATCCTGTTGAGCAACTACGGCTAACAGCGCCCAAACAGCGCTTACAAATACGGTAAACAGAAAAGCGCGAAACAGAATGGCCCGAAGCGCGGGCGCATAGAAGGCATAGCGAACGCCCGCCCGCATGGACCCGAATAGCCGTTCTGATGGCAACGCGCTTTTAAAGAGCGGCGTTCGATGCCAGGTGTAGAGCATCCAGATCACAGCCACAAAGGAAGCGGCATTAAAAAGGAACACCGTTCCGGCTCCGGTGGTAACAGATATGAAAGCGGCGACCGCTAATCCGCCGAGCGCGGGACCTACAGCCCGGGCGAGATTGAATCCGGCGCTATTGATTGAGATCGCATCGGGCAGTTCCGAACGAGGCACCAACTCTGGCACAATTGCCTGCCAAGCCGGATTGTTCATGGCGGAACCGATGTTCAGGAAGAATGTGAGAAGCAGCAGAGCCCATGGAGAAATGATGCCGCCAAACGTGAGCCCACACAGCACGAGGGCAGCGGCGAGCATCCAGCTTTGCCAAAACATGAGAAGCCGTCGCCGGTCGAAGATGTCAGCCGTGGCGCCGGCTGGAAGGCCGAGCAATAGAACCGGCAAACTCGCGGCGGTCTGCATGAGCGCAATCAGGAGCGGGGAGCCGGTCAGCGCGGTCATCAGCCAGGTTCCGGCGGTATCCTGCATCCAACTGCCAAGGTTGGATATGACCGATGCAATGGTGCGGTTCCGGAACAGCGGGCGGCGAAGGGGCGCCCAGCCGGATGGCGTGATGGGCGTGGTCTGCGTTGCCGAACTCAAAGCTCAATGATGGCATTGTCGCGGTTTCGTCAGGACGCTATGCGATGATCTTGTCCAAGGTAATCGGCAGATCTCTTATGCGTTTTCCGGTTGCATGAAACACCGCATTCGCCACTGCCGCGGCGGCGCCTGTGATTCCGATCTCGCCGATGCCTTTCGCGCCGATCGGGTTTACGTGGTTGTCTTTTTCATCCACCCAGAGCGCCTCGATCCCGCGAATATCGGCGTTCACCGGCACGTGGTATTCGGCTAAATTGTTATTTACACACCTGCCCAGACGCTTGTCGAACACCGCGTGTTCATAGAGGGCCATGCTGATTCCCCAGATCATGCCGCCGATGAACTGGCTGCGCGCCGTTTTCGCGTTGAGAATTTTGCCTGCGCCGAAGCATCCGACCATACGGGACACCGTGATCTCTCCCAGCAATGCATCTACGCGTACCTCGGCAAATTGCGCACCGAAAGCATACATGGAGTAACGCTCTTTCTCGCCGTCCGGCTTAGCTTCGGCTTTCGCTTCAATATGCGGCAGACCGCTACGCCGGATCAATTCCTGAAACATCTCTCCTCTGGCCGGATTGTTACGAACGTAAATACGGCCTTTCTCCAGAGCCACGCTTGGCGCGCTGACACCATGTAGTGGTGAACGGGCGTCGCTGATTGCCATTTGGATCAGTTTCTCTCGCAATGCCTGGCATGCAAGATAGACCGCGGAACCGGTGCTGGCCGCCGTTTGCGAGCCGCCGGAAACAGGAGTCTGCGGCAGAATCGTATCACCCAGGCGGAACTTTACTTGTCCGGGACCCACTCCGAACGATTCGGCTGCCAATTGAGTCATGATCGTGTAGGTTCCGGTACCGAGGTCTTGTGTGCCGGCATCTACGGAGAATGTTCCATCCACATTCAATCTTGCCGAGGCGTTCGAGATGCTTCGCCTAGTCGGATAAACCGACGTCGCCATTCCCCAACCGGTGAGCACATTTCCGTTCTGCATCGACCGCGGTTCAAGCGGCCGTTTGCTCCAACCAAAATGTTTTGCGCCCTGAAGATAGCATTCACGCAGCGATTTGCTTGACCATGGTTTATTTTCTTGGGGATCGGTTTCGGCGTAGTTCTTTAGACGGAACTCGAGCGGATCCATCTTGAGTGCGTACGCCATCTCGTCCATCGCGGCCTCCAGCGCATAGGTTCCGGGAGCCTCGCCCGGAGCGCGCATGTAGGACGGCTGGCCAATGTTCGACCGCAGCAGCCGCTGCGATGTGCTGCTATTTGGAGATTGATAGAGCATTCGCGCCGGCAGGCTTGCCGCTTCGACGAATTCGCCGAACATCGATGTATGTGAGACCGTATCGTTCCGCAGCGCGGTCATCGTTCCGTCTTTCTTTGCGCCTATAGCAATCGCCTGGCGCGTTTGCGAACGGCAACCGAGCATCCCGAACATCTGCGGCCGGGTTGCTGCCAGTTTCACGGGCCGCTTGACCTGCTTGGCAGCAATTGCGGCCAAGATGACGTGCGACCAGGTAGGCCCTTTGCTTCCGAAGCCGCCACCGAGATAAGGCGATACGACGCGGACGTTTTCGGGCTTCAAACCGAATACCGCAGCCACACGTCCGCGATCGCCGAAGACGCCCTGTGTCGCGTCATAAATCGTCAGACGGTCAGGCGCGTCCCACACCGCAATAGTGGCGTGCGGCTCCATGGGGTTATGCACTTCGAACGGAGTCCGATAGACCTGATCTATGTGCGCGTCCGACTGCCCCAGTCCGGATTCGATATCGCCTCTGTGGCTTACCGCCGGATCTCCACCGCCGCCTGCCTTCTGCGGAGCATAGGTATTTCCGAGCCGGCTCTCCAGATCAATTTGTGGAGCTTGCTGGGCGTAACGAACATCCACTGATTGCGCGCCGGTCATGGCTGCTGCAAAAGTTTCGGCTATAACCAGCCCGATTGGCTGATTCGCATAATAGACGACACCGTCCTGAAGAACTTGAAGCGCATGGCCGGGCGGAGAAGTGCTCGCCTGATTCAAAGCTCCGGGCGGTTTGAACGAGTTCTTATGCGTGATCACCATCAGTACACCGGGCGTTTGTTGCGCAGCGCGTGTATCGATTGAAACGATGTGCCCGCTCGCAATCGTGCTGGTCACCATGACGGCGTATGCCGCGTTTGGCACGTCGTGCTCGTAAGCGTAGATGGCTTTCCCGGTTACTTTCACGCGCCCATCGATACGATCGAGCGGTTGCCCGATAAGGTCGCTCATCACTTGGTTCCTTTCAGGCGGCATTTACAGCACTCCTAACGGCGCGGACAATAGCTCGCCGCGCGAGTTCGATTTTGAAGGTGTTGTATTCATAGCCGTGGGCGTCCGCTAATTCCGCTTCAGCCGCGGCCTGCAGCGTATCGTCGTCGGGCTTTTTTCCGGTAAGCGCGTTCTCCGCCTTTTGCGCTCGCCAGGGCTTGTGCGCCACTCCGCCCAGAGCGATCCGGGCGTGTCGAACCGTGCCATTGTCATCTATATCGATCACGACCGCAACCGAAACGAGCGCAAACGCATAAGAGTGCCGGTCGCGAATTTTCAAATAATAGGAGCGCTTCGCATAGGGAATGGCCGGAAGATCGATGGCCGTAATCAACTCACCAGGTTGAAGGTTAGTTTCGATCTGCGGCGTGCTTCCGGGCAGCCGGTGAAATTCCATCATCGGAATTTGCCGTTCGCCCTTTGGTCCTTTCACTTGAACAAATGCATCTAGCGTGACAAGTGCAACGCACATGTCGCTCGGATGCACAGCGATGCACTCCGAGCTCTGACCAAGAATCGCGTGAATCCGGTTGTAGCCATTGACTGCCGCGCATCCGGTACCGGGCACGCGCTTGTTGCATTCCGCATAGCTGGGGTCGTAAAAGTAATAACAGCGCGTTCGTTGCAGAAGGTTACCGCCCATGGTCGCCATATTCCGGAGTTGCTGCGAAGCGCCCGCCACAATCGCCTGGCTTAACACGGGATAGCGCGTACGAATAAGCGGATGATTCGCCGCATCCGTATTGCTCACAAGCGCGCCAATTCGAATGCCATCGCCGTGTTCTTCGATCGTGGTAAGCGGCAAGCGGCTGATGTCGACCAGATGGGCGGGCTGTTCCACGCCCATCTTCATGAGGTCGAGGAGATTCGTTCCACCGCCTATGAAACGAGTCTCCTGAGCCTGCACATAATTCTGAATAGCTTCGTCGACGGTTTGGGGACATCGATAACTGAACGGCCTCATGCAGACCTCCGCCGGGCAACCTCGCGCACGGCCGCCACGATCCCTTCATAGGCTCCGCAGCGGCAGATATTTCCGCTCATTCGTTCCCGAATCTCGTCATCGCTTAGCTCAATTGGTCTAATATCCGCGATATGCGGCGTCACGGCGCTCGGCGCTCCAGTGTTGACTTCTTCCAGGAGCGCAACGGCCGAACAGATCTGTCCCGGAGTACAGTAGCCGCACTGAAAGCCGTCATTCTCGATAAACGCGGTCTGCATGGGATGCAGTTGACCGCTATCCGCGAGTCCTTCAACGGTCGTGATCTCGCGACCGTTCTGCATCACTGCCAGAGTCATGCAGGAGTTAATGCGCCGCCCTTCGAGCAGTACCGTGCAGGCACCGCACTGCCCGTGATCACAACCCTTCTTCGTTCCGGTCAGCTTGAGATGTTCGCGTAAGAGATCGAGCAGGGTTACTCGTGGATCTACCTGGATCTCGTGACGCTGCTTATTTATCGTGAAAGTGCAATTTACCAGCCTCGCTTCCGGCGTCGAAGTTTGTGCCGTCACGGGCAAACTCGCGGCCACGCTGGCAGCCATAGCCACACCCACGAATTCCCGCCTGCTTGCTTGTGACCCCACAACTGTTTTAGGTTCGGCCATTTGTATCCTCACTGGGCGTTTGGTTAGACCCGCCTAGTCACGCGATAGTGACAGGCAGAAGATTGTTGTTGACGGGTATGGCCTACGATTAGGTTGATGTCGATTCATAACCGCGGCGTGATTTTTGTTTTGGTGTCAGCATCCATCGCTTTTCCGGCCTTCGCTGCGAATAATTGGAAGTTGACGTGGAGCGATGAATTCAACGGCGCGGCGAAGACCCCGCCCAATTCCGGCAAATGGACCTACGATCTCGGCGCTGGCGGCTGGGGAAATAAAGAACTCGAAACGTACACGAAGCTGCCGGAGAACGTGTCACAGGATGGTCAAGGGCATCTGGTCATTACCGCGATCAAAACCGCATCCGGATACACGTCAGCGCGCCTCAAGACGCAGGGAAAGTTTACGGTTAAGTACGGCAAGATTGCAGTCCGCATGAAGATCCCGCATGGACAAGGAATGTGGCCGGCGTTTTGGATGCTCGGCAACGATATCAAGAGTACCGGCTGGCCGGCATGCGGCGAAATTGACGTGATGGAGAACATCGGCAAGGAGCCGTCGATCGTGCATGGCACGATTCACGGACCCGGATACTCCGGCGCGAAAGGCATCAGCCATCAGTACGCGCTTCCCAATGGCCAGGCGCTCTCGGACGATTTTCATGTTTACGCAGTCGAATGGTCGCCCGCAGCCATTACATTTTTTCTGGATGACAAGCCGTATGCGACCGTCACTCCCGCCGATCTTCCCGCCGGCACGCATTGGGTTTACAAGCATCCCTTTTTCCTGCTGCTCAATCTGGCTGTCGGAGGCGACTGGCCCGGAAATCCGGACAACACAACGCACTTCCCGCAGACGCTGATCGTCGATTGGGTGCGGGTTTGGAAGTAAGAGCCATCAGCTTTTAGCCATCAGCTTTCAGCCATTAGCGATCAGCCGAGCCGGAACCCGACCACTCAGGTCGATCATCTATGGGATACTGAACACAAGATGCCGGCACGAAAAGGACATCCGCTGGAAGGGGAAATGCTGCAGGGTACGCTGGACCTGCTCATTTTGCAAACGCTGCTTTTGGGTCCGGCGCACGGCCATACGATCGCTCATATTATTGAGCAGCGCTCGGAAGATGTTCTACAGGTCGAGCATGGCTCGTTATACCCAGCGCTGCATCGACTGGAAAGCCGGCGCTGGATCGTGTCGTTTTGGGGCACGTCGGACAATAACCGCAAGGCTCGCTATTACCGGTTAACCACTGCGGGTCGTAAACAGCTCCTCGAACATACTAGCCGCTGGGACCGTCTGGTCCGCGCCGTGAATCGGGTTTTGCGACCGGCTGAAGAGTAGGCTCGAAATGCGCTGGAATCGTTTTTTTCGCCGTAAGCAGTGGGATGAGGAACGCAC
>DAISJE010000222.1:0-7306 GCA_036821665.1 Bryobacteraceae bacterium
AAAGACTCGAACTGCCGGCAAAGCATGTGCACCCCGAATCCGATGCCTAAGAGTGAAGCATCGCGATTGCGCCATCGTTCGCGTAGTCGCGGCAAAGACCCGAAGACCAGGCAACCACCGGTTGCTGCTAAGGCGCCGCCCCAATAAGAATTCATCCACTGGCTGAGCGGACCAAATTCAATAACAGCAAGAAGTCCGCCCAGCAGTGCCCAACTCGGCCTGACCCACGCGCGAAGCATCCAATAGCATGTGCTGCACAAGGCGCCAGTTATGATGAGCACTCCCGTCCAGGGCACGCCGGATATCAGCCTGCCAACTGCGAGCACGATGCCTTGTCCTAATGGATAAATCGAGCTGTATGTCGGCCGCTGCAATTCGAAGAACGTTTCGAAAAACTCCGGAAACGGATGTGGCGGATTCGCAAGGCGGCCGTGCAGCAGCGTATCGGCAACAAGTAAGTGACTGAATTCATCGTAGATTGCAGGCGTAGGCACAGGACGATGCGGCAGCAAAAGAAGACGAAGTAGGATAGGCAGTAGCCATAGCAGCGCCATGCACCAGCGCGTTCTCCCGGCGAGAATCGTGAAGGTCCGCTTTAGTCTCGGACTCCAGATGAACACCCCAAGAATAAAAGCGGCTGTCAGGAACGCAACCAGCCAATCTGCCGGTGCGAATCCGAGCGGATTATTCGCCGGCATCAATCCCTTGCCACGCCGATGGCGATCAGAGATGTCGCCGGCCAAGGGAGATGGGGATCAATACGACGCCATAACGGGACAAGCAAATCGAAGAGACGCAATTGAAGGCGGCCCACCGTGCGCCGGCGCAGAATGCGGCTATTGAGATACCATCCGGGCCATGTAATACGGTTGAACATAATCATCCGTTCTATCTGAAAGCCGGCCGCGCCCATCTTTGCCGTTAACTCTTCGACCGTATAGCGACGCTTGTGTTCAAGGACCTCGTCCATCGCTCCAAATACCTGCGGGCCTTGGGGGACAAGTATGATTGCAGTGCCTCCGGAACGGAGATAAGTGCGGATGTTTGCCAGGCTTTCCATGTCATTCTCAATATGCTCGAGCACGTTCAAACAGATGATCGTGTCAGCACTCGCCTCAAAACGGGAAGCCGTGAGGGGATCGGAAAAATCGCACATCGCAATTTCGAGATTGGACAGATGATCCACGCGCGAGCGAAGCTCGGAAAGATGCTCCTTGTCGGTATCGGTAGCCATATAGCGATTGACTTGCGGTGCGAGAAAAACCGTCAAATTGCCGATGCCCGCGCCAAGTTCCAGAACATCGCCTCTGATCCAGGGGGCAATCGTATCAGCCATCCAGCGATTGAAACGATTTGCTCCTGACATGGCCACCAGCATGTCTGCCGCAAGATCGGTATGCGCTTTACCAAACAATCGGGTGCGAAGAGTTGATCTCAGCGCAAAGAACCGCCGGCGCACGAAAATCGTTTGTTCGCGGCACGGATGAGGGAGCAATACATTTTCTATACGTGCATGCCGTTTACGAAACTGGACAATCATCTCCCGGTACACGCCGGTTCCGTTGCTGTGCAGCGGGACAGTCTGTGCGAGTGAAGTGCGAAAGGCTAGCGCACCCGAGCCAATAACAACATCGGCTTCGCTCGCAATTAACGGACCGAGTAGCGCCCGGTAATTCGCCGGATCAGGATCAAACTTGGGTTCGTGGACGATGCAAAAGTCGCCAGCAACTCGTGCGATAGCTGCGCGGATTGCGCCATCTACCCAAACCAATTCCAGCTGGATTCGTTCTGCATCGACGTATGCTGCGGTACCGGCGGAGATGCGATCGCGGAGCGCGGTCTCCTCAGTGATCGGGATCAGAATAGATAAGCGCACAGCGAGACTCTACCGGCCGGAACCGTTTTCGTAAGGCTCCAGTGTTGGTGGATGTGTATCGGGCTCGAGCAGCCAGGATTTGCGATCGGGATAATACCGAAGTAACTTTTGATTGTCATCCGCACCCAGATCGTGGGCCCATACAATTTGAGCTGCATCGATATCAGCGGCGTTATGAATCCATTCGCGGAAACGGTGGAAAGGTGAGTATCGTACAAAGACTAGCTGTTTGCCGCCCGCCTGATCGAGTTGCTTCTGAACGGCTATTCGCCCCTCCGGATCGCCATAGTTGATAAAGTTCCAGCTCTGATAACGGGTGACTGGCAAGATGGCATTTTCCCCAACTCCGTAGAAACTAAACCAGAAAACAAAACCCATTGCGCAGAGAAGCACAATGTACTGAGCTGCGGTTTCCCCAAAACGGCCTATTTGACTGAGATTTTCAAGGCCGCAAACACTAAAGAGAACGAAGAGGCACGTGATGGCCGCGACGTAATGCGGGAAGAAATAAGGGTAGAAATTCGTTCCGAGAGCGAACAATGCGACAGTCGCTGCGGCCCAAAGGAATCGGCGGCGCCGCAAGCTGGGCAGAAATGCAATCAGTGCGAAATAGAGCGGTGGCAACAAAAAAAACCGTAGATAACGCAGACGATACGCGAAGCGTTCGAAATACCTTCCGACCGTATCGGTGCCAACGCCGTGGATCGCTGTCTGCGCCCGGTAATCGAGTTCCTGTTCGGGCGTAAGCGGCCCGTGAGGTATTGGATTGCGCTGAAATGTGAATGTTGTCGGCACACCGTATTCGTAGCGGCTCTCCATGTATGGCAGTGTCAGCCATTTCTCTGTTACCGCTTTGTTTTGAAGGAACGTAAGTCCCACAGCAACAGATACAAGAGCGGCAGCAGCCAACGCGGGCTTGGCGAATATTGCAAAGTTCGTGCGAAATGCAAAAAATGCAAAAACTGCAACGCTGATAACAAGAAATACCGCTTCAAAGGGCCGCGTGATAATTTCGAGCGCGAGCCCAAGTCCTAGAAGCAGACCGTATCGTGTACGCGTTGGCTTTTTTAACCGGAGTAGCGATCCGAAAACCAGGCATCCGGCAGACGCCGATACTGCCCCGCCCCAATAGCTGTTCAACCACTCATTCAAGACGCTGAACTGAATCACGGCAAGCAGACCGCCGACAAATGCCCATGCCGGAGTCACCCAAGCCCGTAGCATCCAATAGCAGAGGGCGCAAAAAGCTCCGGCCGACAGCAATACACCCGCCCAAAAGCTTTGAAAGACGAGCCGCCCCAAGGCCAGCAGAATACCTTGCCCCAATGGATAAATGGATGCATACGTGGGTTGCTGCAGTACGAAGACAGCTTCAAAGAATTGATGGAGTGCATGGGGAGGATTGGCAAGCCGCCAATGCCGCAGCGTGTCGCCTAAGAGAATGTAACTGAAATCATCGGCGCCAGCCGGGGTCGGAATCGGGCAGTGGCCCAAAAGTGCCAGCCGGAGCGCGATCGGAAGAGCGAAAAGCAAGCACATGCTCGGGATCGTCCGTTTCGCAAGTTGGAGAGCGTACGGATTAACCCATGCGCGTGCGATCAGCAGTACAGTGAGCAGGAGCGCAATTACAAACACAATCCAGTCACTGGCTCCGAAGCCGATGGGATTGCGCATCGGCAGAAAGGAGCGAAAAATCTGGAATAGATACATCAGGAGGAGCGCTACAAAGCCGGATCTTGAAACAGGCGTATGCCGGCAATACCCTCGGCTCCGGCATGCATGCATTCCGCCGCGTTCTCCCAAGTGACTCCGCCGAGCGCATAAACAGGTTTGCCAAGCTGACAGGCGACCTTGAGTGCATCGACCCCGAGCGGCGCTCCCTTACCCGGGGTTTCAAAGACCGGTCCAAAGGTCACAAAATCAGCGTCAGTCGCCCGAATATCGGTCAGCACATGGCAGGAACGAGCAACTATCAGCCCTGGCAGAGTCTGCTGAGGCGCGTCGGCAGGAAGATGAACGCCATCGGCGCCGGTAGCCAGCGCCACGTCGGCCCGTGAATTTACGAGAATTTTGGTCGGAGCAGGCGTGCGGATCTCATTCGCGCGAACCTCCAAAACCGCCAGCGTGAATTCAAAAAGCTCTCGGGCAGCAATATCTTTCTCGCGGATTTGAATGAAGTCAACGCCGAAGTGCATCTGATCGCGAATCACTTCCAACAACGGGCGGAATCCCCCCACCGATTTGCGATCCGTAATGTAGTAGCGCTTCATCGACTTCTTATTTTCCAATGAAGTAAATGGAGGCCGCCTGACTGTCGACAGCCAGCCGCTCGCTTCCCTGCAAATTTCGATATTCGGATTCAGTGACCGTGGCCACAACATCGTATTCAAAGGTCAAGCGTATGCCGTGGGAAGACGGCGTTTCAGCGGACAAGCAAAGAAGTAGGCTGTTCGATGGACGTCGGGCATCGGGCGGCCGCACGACGACTTCGGACCACGGCACACAGATATGTCCGCGGTCGCCGATCAAGTGGCCCGGAAGGTAAGGCCCCTCGAGTTCGAACTCGAGCACGCGGAGACGGCTGGTGGAGCGGCCCGGATCCAAAGCTTCAATCTGCGCCGGCAGGATATTGTAGATCCCAAGCGAGCGGGCGATTTCTGTGGTGGCAGGCCGCTTGAATACCGAATCGCGCGGTCCGGATTGAGCGAAGCGGCCGTTCTCAATTAGATAAACCGCGTCCGCAAGCTCGAAGCACTCTTCTAAATCGTGTGTGACAACCAGAATAGGCACATGTATCTGATCGCGGGTCCGCCGTAACAGATCGTAGAAGCTTTCGCGCAAACGCGCGTCCAGACCGCGAACCGGTTCATCGAGCAACAGCATGCTCGGTTCGTTCACTAAGGTACGCGCCAGGGCCGCGCGCTGCTTCTGGCCCCCCGATAATTGAGCTGGTTTGCGGCCTGCGAGATCGGTTAACTCAAACACTTCTAAAAGCTCATTGATTCTCCGGTGGCGGTTCAACTGTCCGTTCCGCGACGATCGGGAGCCGGCAGCGAATCGCAGGTTGCCCCGGACCGTCATGTGAGGAAAGAGCGCATGATCCTGGAAAATATAGCCGCAGTTGCGCTCCTGTGGAGGCAGGTGGACATGGGCAGCAGCATCAAAAAATAAATGATCGTTTACCAGAATGCGCCCTTCATCCGGCCGCGCAAAACCGCCCAGACAATTGAGAACCAAAGTTTTTCCCGCCCCGCTTGGACCGAAAAGAACGGTTATGCCGGCGTCGGCACGGAGATGGACGTTCAAGTCAAATGAGCCTGTTTCAGCGATCGCAGGGAGCCGTTTAACCAGGCGGGCATCGATGCTCATTCAGCATTTCCGTCAGAAAACGCACGTCTACTGCCGTTCATGAGTTCATCATCGGCCGGGTTCTCCGGGATAGGTATGCGGAAGGCCATAGCAGGCCAAGCGCTATCACCGAGACCACCAGGACCAGTACACGGGCAACGCTCCCGTTGCCGGATTCTACGGCATCGTAGATAGCCACAGAGAGTGTCTGCGTCTGGCCCGGTATATTGCCGGCCACCATGATCGTTACGCCAAAATCGCCTAGCGAGCGAGCAAAGCTCAAGGCCGCGAGCGAACTCAAGCCACGCCAAGCAAGCGGCAAAGTAATGCGCCAGAAGGTCCGCCATTCCGATGCGCCCAGGCTTTGCGCAGCCCACTCGAAGCGGTAATCTACTGTTTCGAGAACAGCGGTAGCAGCTTTTATATAGATCGGCGCCGAATGCAGAAATGCGGCCACTACAGCCGCCTGCCAGGTGAACACCAACGGCTGGCCGAATGCCGCTTCATACATATGTCCGATCGGTGAGACGCGGCCGAGAGCTACTAACAAATAATATCCGAGCACCGTCGGGGGCAAGACCAGGGGCAGGGTGATTAACGAGTCAAGCAGGTGTTTTCCGCGGAAACTCTTGTGCGAGAGGAGATACGCCAGCAGAGTGCCCACTGTCAGCACACATACGGTAGCGATGGCTGCGACCCGCAAACTGAGCCAGAGTGGAAACCAATCAATTGCCAGCAACGCGAGCATAACCTCAGCGGAAAGACGATTATAGCCAGCAGACCGGACCCGGTTGGAAGCAAGGAAGCGGCGGGACAGCCTCGCAGCCTATTGAAATCAGCCGCGAGTGGGCGTACTATTTCGGCTAGGATATCTGGCGGCTCAATGGTAACCTGCGCGCCGGTGTTTGACGACTTCTTTGCGTATGAAAGGAGCGACTGATCTATGAACCTGACTGTTCACCTGATTGTGTGGGGATGCCTGCTGGTGATTGTCATTGCTCTGTTTCTTTACCACCGTTGGTTGGAAAACCACGACGATCATTACATTCACCTTCACGGCGATTCACACGATTCGACTATTGTTACCGGACAGACAACGATGGCAAGGCGCATCGGCACCCTGGACAAGCTGAAGAACGGGTTGCTCATCGCGGTCATTGTCTACGCGGTAGCTATAGCCGGAATCGCCATTTACGGTGCCTGGAACAATCCAGGTTCATAGAGTTAGGGCCGTAATTTCCGGCTTGTGGTGGCGGGCAGTATAGGTGTGTCCCTTTCCAATTCTTCCAATTCAATTCGGTGACAGTCACCACAACTCCCTAATCGGCCGCGCATGACAGTGACCGGCTCGGCTTAGGTCCTGGCTTTCGCTTTCGCAAGATTAAGCCGGATTGCTGCTCGCATTGCTCGATAAACTCACCTTCTCCTAAGGGCTTGCCGGTCTGTGTTGCTTCGCGCAATCGCGCTTGAATATCTGCCTCAGCCAGCCCCTCAGTAAGCACAATCCGCCAAAGCGCCGGAGTCCACGTTTGCGTCCAGCTCTGCATCGCCAACCACCCGCATAATTCGGTTTCTCCCAGGTGCCGCCGGGCACTGCTCCAAGGCCAGTCGTCGCATTGGGTAACGATTCCGGCACGGACGGCGTTTCGTTCTACGTAGGCAAGAGCTGCCCAAGTATATGCATCATCAAGAGGACAAGAAAAAAATCGGTTCTGCCACAAATGTCCCGACTCGCGTCGGCGAATATGGACCCAGCGTGCGTAGTCGTTATGTGTGCGCCCAATTGCCTTCGCGAGTCCAACGTCATCAACTGGGGCGGCGATCAGATGAACGTGATTTGTCATCAAACAGTACCCCAGGATATCCACCCGGTATTTATCGGCATACTCCCTCAGCAGAGATAGATAGAGTGTGCGATCGCTATCTTCGAAGAACACCTCTCGTCGATTGTTCCCACGTTGCGTAATGTGATGTGGACGGCCAGGCAGAACGACGCGGCGTTGGCGCGGCATATCCAGGAGTGCTTGGCTCGCATTCGAAATCTCAGCATTCGGGAGTTACGGTGACTGTCACGGAGTTACG
>DAISJE010000223.1:0-7297 GCA_036821665.1 Bryobacteraceae bacterium
ACGGGTCGCAAGCACGACGGCCAGGGCAGCGTACATGCCGTACCAGAGCAGCGAGACCAGCCACATCAATACGCTGCCGACGCTGGTTCGCGGGAGATGATTGCGGGCTATTCGGAATTGCGCCCGGCCGATGGCAATGATCTGTTGCCACATAAGCTCAAAGCCAATCGAACTTGCCGCTATAGCGCTCGCCGCCCACTAACTCAACGAAGATGTCTTCCAGGCTGGTAGCGCTCGACGCCGCCTGTTCGCGAAGCTCCGGCACGGTCCCCTGGGCGATAACTTTTCCTCGGCTGATAATGGCAATCCGGTCGCAGAGCCGCTCTACGACTTCCAGGACATGCGATGTTAAAAATACAGTTGCGCCGCGATGCACTTGCTGGCGAAGAATATCTTTCATCAGCCGCGCTCCAACCGCATCGACCCCTTCGAACGGCTCGTCCATCAGAAAGAGTCGCGGGCTGTGGATAAGCGCCGCGGCCATCGCCACGCGTTTACGCATTCCCTTCGAGTACTCGCCGATCAGTTTGCGCGGGTGCTCATCGAGCTGCAAAAGCTCCATCAATTCGCTGCTGCGTTCTTTGGCTGAGGCGCGCGAAAGGCCATACAACCGGGCCACAAAATCGAGATATTCGAGTCCCGTCAGATAATCGAACAGCAGCGAATCGTCGGGCACCGGGCCTATCTCCTTGCGAATGTCCAGCGAGTGCTGGGGCATAGGCATGCCCAATACGTGCAAGCTACCGGAATCGGGCTGAGCGAGGCCCATCAGCATCTTGATCGTCGTGGTCTTCCCCGCTCCATTTGGACCGAGAAATCCAAAAAAGCAACCTTGCGGTACGGTAACCGAAAGGCCATCCACGGCATGAAAGCCGTTGTAAATTTTGTGCAGATCGCGGATCTCGATTGCGGGTACGCTCGCCGCTAAGTTTTCCACACTAAACACTTCCGATGCCGCTGACATCAGTGCGTAGCCCCAGGCGTACTTACGGTGGAATTTGCCGGGCGATTGCTTACAGAGGCCATCAGATTTCCGATCTGGCGCAAAATGGCGAGTTTCGCGCGAGTTACCTGCGTCTCCGCATCGAAGAGCGCGATCCAACGATTGCTCTCCTCTACACGTGCTTGTTCGACCTGGCTCACGGGAACCCGCCCTTCGGCATTCTGCGAGAGAAGCACGGTTAATTCTTCGCGCGCCAGATCAAGTTGCATTCGCGTAAGCCGGCGCATGTTTTCCGCCTTTCGCCACTGTTCGTAGTTGCGGCGCGTATCGGCCATAATGCGGTTACGAATCTGATCCGTCTGAATGCGGAGCTTTTGAACATCTGTATATGCCTGCTGTTGAAGTCCCTTGGCAGCCGAGCCGATCAAGAGCGGAATGGTGACCGAAGCTCCCAGTTGAAAGTTATTGCGCTGGAATTTCTGAAAATAATTCACATAGTTGTAGCGCGCGAACAAAGCATACTGGGCAACCAGATCCACTTGCGGTAGCCGCGCCGATTTATAAGATCGCAGATCCAACTCCTTTGCCAGCACATTCGATTGCATGTGACGGAGTTCGCGATTCTCATGGAGCGCCATATCGGTTGCCTCCGATTCGGAGGGCGGAACGGCGGTAGCCAGCAGGTTCGATTCAACGGGCTTTACTCGGTCCGTAGCGGGATAGCCAAGCACGACCGCCAGCATCATCTCGTAATAATCTTTGTCCAGATTGTCGGAGCCCAGGCGCTCCTGTGAGATCGCAAGATTCACTTGCGCACGCTTCAATTCAAGCGGCAATTCACTACCTTCACTTACCGAAGCGGAAGTGGATTCGATTACTTTTTGCAAGCTGGGAATCTGGCTCGAAATGCTTTCGCTCTCGTGCTCTAGCTGATTTGCAGTCAGGAACAAATCGGCTGCTTGATAAGCGACATCGTCTATCTTTGCCTGCACGGCAAACCGCGAGCCGCGGGCAATTTCGCGAGCGGCCGCCACTTCATAACGCTTCTGACGGTTGTAGAGGGTCTCATCGGTTCTTACCTGGAAAATGCTTGGGGCGTTTCCTTCGATGCTGTTGGGATAGCCATACGTATAGGCAAGACCGCTGCCCGCATAAACGTGCGGCCGGAACGGATCATTGGCAATCTTGATCCCCTCCTGATTGCGTTGCTCATCCAGCCGCGCGAGAGCCACATCCGGGTTCTGGCGTGCCGCGATTTCCAGAGCCTGCTGAAGAGTCATGGTGTGAACTTCGGCAGTGGCGCAATAAACCGGCACGAGACAGAGAACAACAACTTTCAGCTTGCGCACATTGTCTATGCTAGCGTGCAGAGGCGTACAATCGCGCGGCATTATCGTGCAGATATCCATGCGCAATCTTCATGGCTTGCTGGCGGCTAAAGGCATGCTCGGAGATCAATTCCGCCAGCGCCGCCGCCAGCGCCTCGCGCGACGACTTCACCGAGAGCCAGTACGCTTCTTCGGCGCCTAGTGTTTCGTTAAAGGGAAACGCATCGCTTCCAAACGATACTTTGTCCGGAAAAATCGAGAGCCAGTATTTTAGCGTCTCCTTAAACTCAGACGGGTACAGATACATATCCGTGAGAGACGAATCGACATAGACATTCTTGCGCGCTGCCAGCCAGATCGCCTGGCGGTCGTAGGGAAATCCGCCGTGGAGCAGAACGAACGTCACGGAATCGTAGCGCGGGTCTCGTAAGATGTTCTCCAGGTTGAGAACGTTGCCGTTATGTAGGCTGAAAAACTCACCGATTCCGACCGCGGTATGTATATGCACTGCCAGATGCAATCGTCCGGCTTCCTGCAGCAAATACCTGAAAGTGAAGTCCTGAAAAGACGTGTATTCGGCCGGCGTCGGCGTTCCACCTTTCCGGTAACGATCATAGACAGCCGCAGCTTCAGCCTTTGGCGGGTCCCCAAAATGTAGCGATCGGAAATACGCCGCTTCGAACTTGATCGCGATACCGCCATTCTCATGATTGAGTTCCAGGATCTTGGTAACAAACGCCAGGTACCCGTCGAACGAATCGGGAATCGACGTCAGACCTGCTTGTCGCAACTCGCGCTGCAATAGTTTTTCCTGCAGCGGCATGTAGACCTGCTCATCGAGGTTCCGCTCCTGAATACGTGTGTTGTCGAACGGGAAGAGAAACGAATCGACGAAAAATGCCCATAAAAATCGCTTTCGGTCGAGGTAGTCAGGCATGGCGACACGGTTAGCGATTGCCGTCTCAATGCCAACCTTATCCAGAATTTGATCGAAATATTGCTTTCCCTGCTCGCGTTTTAAGCGAGCCTTCTGCTGCACGAGCCAGCGCGCGTGCTCAGGCGAGAAATCCGAATACGGGTAGTTAAACAGAGCTTTTGAGGCGGCGATCAGCTCGGGATTGTCGGCACGTATTCGCAAAGGCGAACTGCCGGGCGGCGATGCCATAGCGTCCACATCAGGGTCATCCGGGAACCCGGGATGCGAATGGTCGTCAAAAATAGGAATCTGTTCAATTGACTTCAGTAGACTTTCGTAAATTTGCCGCACATCCCCTGCAGCGTACGGGCTGGCCTGTGCATATAAGCGCGGCGTGATGAATGCGGCGACAGTGGCCGCATAAACAAACGGTCGAATTATCATTAGAAGGAATATTTCGCGGAAAACTGTACCAGGCGCGGCGTTCCTACGGTGCTCGTGATCTGGCCGAAGTTCGATGGGCTCTCAATATCCAGGAACGCCGGGTTCGCGAAATTCGGGTGATTAAACAAATTGAAGAAATCCGCAGTGATGCGCAGCCGCTGTCTTTCCGTTACCGAAAACACCTTGCCGGCTGAAAAATCCCAGTTCTGCTGAAACGGCCCGCGAAACGTATTGCGTCCCAAATTGCCAAACCCGGTCGCACCGTCCGGACCTATGGCCGCCGCAGGCGCGAACGCATTGATATTGACGTAATCATTCAGACGGCTGGCAAAGCTCCCATGCGTTACCGGATCGACACCCATGACCAGGTTCGGAGTGGTTGGCGTCCCTGTTCCCAACAAGCCAAATGCCGATGCAGCGGCGGAATCAAGCACTGTAAACGGCGCACCCGACTGAAGGGTTGTAATGCCGCTGACGTACCACCCTCCGAAAACCGCGTGCGTAAAGCCCTTCGCGTCCTTTAACAATGGAAGTTCATAGGTGTAATTGACGATTAGCCGGTGAGCCCGATCGAAATCCGCCAAGGCGCGCGAGTCTTGAAGAGTTAGTTGGTTGTTGACCGCCGAATTGAGTGAAGTGTTTCCGGTTGACGTCTCATCAATTGCGCGAGAAAACGTGTAAGCAGCCTGAAAATGTAATCCATGCGAAAACCGATGCGAGATCGTGGCTTGAAAGGCATTGTAGATCGAATTAGCGTCATTGGCGAAGATCTGGAAACCCGCCACACCCAAGCCCGGATACCGCGATCGCGCATTTATATTCGCGAGCGTGTTTTGTGTCACCGTGTACGTCGTGCCGTCCGTCGCCGTCAAGGTCACCGGATTCACACGCGCATCATGCGCCTGGTCCGTATTTCGCGTGTCACGTAGATGCGTGCCCTTCGTCCCCACATAACCAAGCTCGAGTACCCAATTTTGTCCCAAGCTTTGCTGAAGGGTGAAATTCCATTGCTGCGTGCTCGGATTGACGTAATGGCGCGGGACTTCAAGGGCCAAAATGTTGATCGTGTTGTTGTTATAAACCGGCGTTTGTGTCGTGTCGGAGGTCGGATTTCCGTTGGCGTCGACGAAGCCCGTGAGGCGTGAGAGAACAGGAACAAACGCCGGATCGATCACACCCCCCACAGGGATCCGACCAGCTCCGGTCGAGAAAATCGTCCCCATCTGGCCGGGCGTGCCGACCGTGCTCGTGATTGGCAGAAAAGGCGCTTGAAACGAAAGTTGATCTATCGCGCCGACATCCTCGCGGACATAATAAATGCCGTAACCGCCGCGGATGGCCGTCGTGCTTTTACCGAAGAGGTTGTAAGCGAATCCAAAGCGCGGTCCCCAATTGGAAGCATATTCATTATCGAGCGTCGTTGCGTTACGGCTTCCCACCAGGCCGGCAACGTTCAGATTGTCGACGCAATCCGGATAGACGTAGGGATCTTTTCCGATATTGGAGAATCCCGGGATGGTGTTGCCGATATGGCAGAGATCGTCGCGTACTGCGCCGTTCAACTCCCATCGCAGTCCCAGGTTGAGGATGAGATCGGGAGTCACTTTGTAGTCGTCCTGAACAAATAAGGAGTAATCGTTGATCTTGTAATGATGATTGGAAACACCACTGCCGCCGTAGCTGAAAGCTGGCGCACCCAACAAAAATTCCTGAAAATCGGAGCAGCCAAGCGCGCACGGTCCACTCGGCGTATCGCCCGGGCTGAAGAAAATCTGCCCGTTAAAAACCTGTGGGAAATTCTTATCGAGATTGACTCGATCCACTTCGCCCCCGAAACGGATCAGATGCTTCCCGTTGGTCCAGCTAGTCGTATTTAGAAAGATGAAATTGTTTTGTAACTGGCTGATGTCCGCTGCGGGAGTCGGACCAATCTGAAATCCCGAACTGTTCAGCGTGAACTTATAAATCAGCTTATCGACGTTGTTATTAGGACGATCGATTCCTAACTGGTCGACAGTTGCGATGGGCGTATTAACGTCTTTGTTATCGATGCGCACGTAGCCGAAGCGAAACTCATTCACCCAAGCGGGCGAAAAGGTGTGCGTCTCGGTAACGTTCAGGAACCGGTCGTGGACGGGGAGATCGTACGGAAAATTCAGATCGCTAGGTGAGATGCTCCCGCCGAATGACGCCTGCAGCCCCCCTGCCCCAAACGGCAGGAGCGATTCGAAATCGGAGTAAAAGAAGCGTGCGGAAATCTTGTCTCTCGCTCCGAGTTCTTTGTCGTAGTTAGTTGTGAACTGATCGTCATTGTATTTACCGGGACGACTGTAATGAAACTGGCCCGTGCCGCCCGGAGTGCCGGCAATCGTCGGAATTAAGTAGCCACCCGGCCCGGCGCCAAACTGATTGCCTTTCAAGTTCAGCAATTTCAGAGCAACCGGGTCGATATCGGACGCGCTCACATTCGGATTGCCCGGGAAAAATGTGCTGACTAGCGATGACGCCGAACGATCCGCCGGCAAGACCGGAAGCGACGTCCCGATGATGGTTCCCGAAGATAGTCCGCTGAGCTGTCGTGTTCCCTGATAATTAACAAAGAAATAGCCCAGCTTGCCTTTCGGCAGAACCGGGCCGCCCAGACTGCCGCCGAAAATGTTCTGTTTTACGATCGGGCGAGGGTTGCCTTGGCTGTTCAGGAAAAACTCATTCGCGTTCAGGTCCTCATTGCGGAAAAATTCGAACACATCGCCGTGAATTTGATTCGTGCCGCTCTTCAACACGGCATTGATATTGCCGCCACCATTACGGCCCTGGGATGCGTCGTAGAGGCTCGTCTGCACCTTGAATTCCTGCACGACGTCAGGGCTCGGCAGCGGTGTGTTCGTCAATTCGCCGACGTTGTAATCACTCGCGGTTATGCCTTCAATTTGGTAATTGTTATTGTCTTCGCGCTGGCCGTTCACGTCGATGCGCGTATCGCCGCGGCCGAGCGAAGCGGAGGCATTCAAGTTCGAACTGCTCCCCGCCGATAACGCGAGAAGCTGCTGGAAATTTTGTGTCGCCAATGGGAGCGTTTCAATCGTACGGCTTCCCAATGACTGCCCGGTTACGGCGGAAGTAGTCTCCACATTGGCAACCTGCGCCTGCACGTCCACTTGTGTAGCAAGCGAGCGCGGTCGCAAAACCGCCGTGAGCCGGGTCGTTTCGGTGACCGTCACATTCACGCCGGAAATGCGAGTTTCGGCGAAACCGGGCGCTGTGATGACAATTGTGTAAGTACCTACCGGCAAAAGCGGAGCAGTGAAATTGCCGGTCGCGTCGCTCTCTGCATGGCGCGCTGTTCCCGCCGTCCCGGTGATCTCAATCTGAGCTTTCGGAATCACCGCGGAACTCTGATCTTGCACGATCCCGCTGATTGCACCGGTCGCGCCGCCTTGGGCCAGCAACATCGACGGCAGGAGAAAGGAAAGAAATAGAAAAGAAGAAACCGAACGACTTTGCATACGCTCCCTCCCAGCCGTACTCGCAATGGGGTGAAACGGCTGCGCGTTGATCAAGCTATGAGGGAAGTATATCTAGCTATTCTTGAATGGCAGCTGAATTCTGGATGTTTCTCAAAGCCGTGGCTCAGACATGCGGCGGAAGAGGAGGGCGGATACAAAT
>DAISJE010000224.1:0-7243 GCA_036821665.1 Bryobacteraceae bacterium
AAGAAGTGAGAGCCGGTCCGGCGACCGGCTCGCCGGCAAGGCTGCCGGCCCCACAAGACTCTGTTGCAGAGATTGCTCCGGTACGCCTTTGCCGGTAAGCGAGTTTTCTGGCCTTGCGTTCCTGTTCGCGGCGCTGATTGCGGAGTTCGCGTGACGTCATCAACCTCATTTCTGGGGATGACAGCACGAGAGGACGGCAAGGCTGAATGTAAGTTTGTGCAGAGAGGGAAGAAATTGAGATGAGGATTTTGTGACTGGGCGGGCTAGTTGTGTTCACCTGAGTGGTATCGTCAGCGAGCCGATGTTGCCAGAATTGCCATCACGAACAACGGCCTTGAGCACGCGTGCCGAGGAATTCCGCTCTTTCTTCCTCTCCTTAACAGCGGCGGACATCTTTTGGGTTTGGTCGTTCAGCGTAAAAAACTGAATGGGGCGCGCTTTGTGGCCATCGAACAACTTAAAATCCTCTTTTTTCAGATTGATAATCGGGCGCCCCTGGGCATCCTGGGCGATTACGGTGAAGTCGACAAGCCGCGTTGTCGAGCGGATGGTGAGATCAGAACCAGTCAATCCTCCGGACAACGTTAATAGGAGCAGATTGACTGCACTCACGATTCGCGAGTATCTCACCGCCTGCAATGATATATCGTTTGCGCGCGTTATACGAAAAACATAAAAACGCGAGGCCGGACGCGGGCGTCCGGCGCGGATCAGGGGATCCGCCCCACCTGTGCTGGGAGGCCGTTGGCGAGGGAGATATCGTAATCAAAAATCGCTACGCTATTGCCGCTCTACCTTCCTTTTGCGAAAAGTACGTCGCGCTTGGCCTCGATATTTTCGGGGAAAGCCTTAAGAAAGCGCACGTAAGTTTGGTGTGCGAGCGCTAATTGGTGATTGGCGGCATAAAGCCGGGCGAGATCCCGGTAAGGACTTACCAGGAACGGATCGAGTTGCAATGTCTTCTCGAGATATTTGATCGCGTTCTCATTGTCACCGGCGTCTTCCGCGGCAAGGGCCATGTCATCGTAAACCAAAGCAGAGTTCGGTTCGGCGGCAAGCGCTTGGTTAAAGAGCGCGTCGGCGCCTGCCTCTGCTTTTGTTCTGCTTATTATCTGGCCCATCGCCCTCAGCAAAACAGGATCGCTCGGAAAATTGTTCCGCGCCGAAAACAACAGTTGATAAGCTCGGCGAACGAACGGAAATGACTCCAATTGGCTGCCGACACGCGCATAGGCAAGGCCCAAGTTGCGTTCCGCAAACTGGGGCGGCGGATTGTGCCACGGTACCAGCTCATCTTCATTGCTTGCCGGGGCGCTGCCGTTCACAAGGGATGCAGCACGCAGTGCGGCCAGTTCTTGCGGGGTATAGATGGCGATGCGATGGTCGGTGAAGATGGTGTGCCCGCCTCGCCCTGCCGGCAGGCGCGGCATGTGGCAGCCGAAACAATTCTGGTTAGGCTTGGGATGCGATGCCAAAAGCGCCGTGCCATGGCAGTGGAGGCAGCGGTCGCGAAAATAGGCGATTGGATCTTTCGGCAGCGCATGTGGATTGTGGCATGTGCCGCACCAGAGCTTATCGCCGCTCTGCCGCGCACATGCACTCAAGGCGAGTTGCTGCGACTGGCTGATGATGGTGAGTGCATTCGAGTTCGCAGGGCTTCGCGACGACTGATAAACGTAAACCGTGTAGACGTCTTCGAGGTTCTCACCAGCGTGAAAATCAGTAATCTGTTTGCCGGGATTTGGAATGCGCACTTCACCGCCCAAATGGCACTGCTCGCAGATGCTGTCGCGGGCGCGCGGCGAGAGCTTTTGAGGATTGATAATCGAGCCTGGCACGGGATTGCGTAAGTGCGCCGTCGCCGGCCCGTGGCATCGCTCGCAAGTAATCGCCTCCGGTGCAAAGGGCGGGTTGCGGTACGCGTTTAAGGTACCGGCTATCGGAAGCGCCTTCCCGACATGGCAAAAAAGGCACTGCGGCCGGACAGCCCGGTAGAAATCCGGAGCCTTCAAATTGTCGTACCCGGGTGACATTCCCCATCCGGACGCTGCGTAATAGCTTAACGGCGACTCAAACAGGTGATTGCCAACCTGGATGAGATAAGAGACGGCATGCGCGCCTGAGCCGACCGAATAAGCTACCGAGTACTGAGAGGAGAGACCGTCACGCTCCATCCGCTGGGTCATGTGACCGGCCGCTGAACGAATGGTGAAGTGCGTGCCGGAGAGGCTGTGGTAAAACGTGCCGGAAGGTCCCCGGGAAGCTGGTCCCATGGAATGAGCCATGGGCGTCGCCAGAAAACCCTGCACTTCTCTTGGGTGGCAGCCGGCACAGGGCTGAGCGGAAAATGCGGGAAAAGCGCATACGATAAACAGGCTTGCGGCGGCGAGTAGCCGGCCCTTTTTAAATCCGGGTCGTGACCTCATGGAACGACGCTATTCTAATTCACTCGCGCCGCATGGAGCGATGATTGGAAAATCGGGGACACGCCTGCTGATCGGACACTGTCGCGATTCGGATTCTAGCCCGGAGTGTCCCCGATTTTCCGGGTCGTGACTTCACTGGCATTCACGGTTGAGAGCGGTTTTGCAACAAAGTAGCCATCAGATCGCCGATCTCGTGCATGATGTCGAGTTGCGCTTGCCGGATGTCGATCTCGTCATGCCAAACGAGCAAGGAACGCTCATTAGCCGAGAGGCGCGCCTGGTCCACCTGAGATAAAAGCACGCGCCCTTGTGAATATTGCGCCTTTAGCTCCGCAAGATCGGAATTCGCCAAATCGAGCTGCTGCCGGGCCAGATTAAGCGCGCTCTGGGCTTTCTGCAACTGCTGATAGCTACGGTGTACGCCACTTGTAATTCGATTACGAAGTTGATCGATTTGAATCCGAATTTTTAAGAAATCAGCCTGGCTTTGGCCCAGATGCCCGCTGGGCGCGGATCCAAGCAAAAGAGGAAGCGCAATAGAAGCGCCAATCTGACCATTGTTGCGCTGAATGGAGCTGGCGGGGAAGTAGTCCTGGTAATCGCGTTTCATTAGCATCGAGTACTGCGCAACGAGATCGATTTGGGGACGGCGGGACGCTTTAGCCGATGCCATTTCGAGTTGCTTTGCGAGCAATCCGGATTGAAGTTGCGGCAATTGTTTATTGCGTTCGAACGCGAGTTCAAGCGCATCCGATTCGGAGTTTGGCGGACGCCAGTCGAGCCGATCCGGCGAGTCTAAGGGACGAACTGAATCGTCCCCTGAAAATCCAAGAATGAGCGCAAGCCGGGTTTCCGCATCGGACTGATCGGCGCGAGCTGCATAAAGTCGCTGTTCGATGGCGATGACATCAACGTTGGCCCGCGTGCGGTCTACCGGAAGTTCATATCCGGCATTCACTTTCGATGTCACGATTTGGGCGATCGCCTTTGCGGAAGAGAGCTGTTCTTCCACCCTTTTGGCCTGTCCGGTAAGTTCCTGAGCATTAAGGAATAGCGTTGTGACTTGGTACGCGATGTCGTCTATTTTTTCCTGTGAGGCAAAGTGACTCCCCTTTGCCTGTTCCCGTACTTCGGCGAGTTCCAAGCGCTTCGAACGGTTATAAAAGGACATATCCATCCGGCCACCCAGAATTCGCGGTGCATCTCCGTTGATGCTGTTTGGGTAGCCGGAGGTGTAGACGGCGTCGCTCCCGGCGAGAATTTTCGGTCGAAACGGGTCTTGCGCAATTGTGACTTGTTCGCGCGCACGTTGCTCGTCAAGCCGGGCGAGAAGTATGTCGGGATTTTGCTTTGCGGCGATCTCAAGTGCCTGCTTGAGGCTGAGCGCGTGGACTTCCGCCCATGTGACGTTTACGGCGCAGATCAGGAGAAGAAAAAACCGCGTTGCCAAGGCCAATAGTTCAACTATATCGACCGTAAAATACTTCCGGGCAATCGTATCGGAATGACCTTTCACGCTACAAGAATATGATTGGAAGCTTAGAGCCAACTGATCTTCAATCTTGCGAATACCTCCTATGAGTTCACCAGATCCTTCTATTCCGATCGGAGCGTCTGCCCAACCCACGCGCCGTCGTCTTCTCAAAGGAGCGGCCGGCATGGCGCTTGCGGCTGCTTCGACGCTGATGCCGCCGAATGTCCGGCGAGTTCTCGCTAAGGAGCCAACCCGGCGCGGTTCGTTGCGCGACATTAAACATGTCGTGCTGCTGATGCAGGAAAATCGCTCGTTCGATCACTACTTCGGAACTTTGGCAGGAGTACGCGGTTTCGGCGACGCGAAGCCGCTTCAATTGTCGAGCGGTCAGTCTGTGTTTTATCAGCCCGATTCGGAAAACCCCAAAGGATACCTGCTGCCCTTTCATCTCGATACGCATAAAAGCAGCGCTCAAAGAATTCCCTCGACCAGCCACGCCTGGGCGGTTCAGCATGCTGCCTGGAACGGAGGCCGCATGGACCGATGGCTGCCCGCGCACCGCAAAGCGGATGGTGTCCACGGACCATACGTGATGGGTTATTACACGCGCGCCGATATTCCGTTTCAGTTCGCGCTCGCGGAAGCGTTTACGATCTGCGATGCCTATCACTGCTCCTTGATGGGACCCACCTGGCCCAACCGCATGTATTGGATGACGGGAACGATCGATGCCGATGGACTTGGCGGCGGGCCGATTATTAACAATAAGGCCGCCAAAGATGGGTTCACGTGGAAGACTTATCCGGAGCGTCTGGAAGAGGCGGGCATTAGTTGGAAGGTTTATCAACTCGAGGACAACTACGGCTGTAACATGCTCGCAAACTTCAGGAATTTTCGCGACGCCGCGGCGGGCTCGCCACTTCATTCGAAAGGCATGTTGCATGGTCCGGAAGGGCAGTTTGAGTACGATGCGATCCACGATAAATTGCCGGCGGTCTCATGGATTATTCCGACCAGTTATCAATCCGAGCATCCCGACTACATGCCCGCCGACGGCGCCGCATTCATTGCAAGCAAGATCGACGCAATCGCGGCGAATCCGGACGTCTGGGCGAAAACCGCTTTTATTCTCGATTACGACGAGAACGACGGCCTGTTCGATCATGTGCCGCCGCCCGTGCCCCCGGCCGGTACGCCACACGAATTCGTGCACGGTCTGCCCATAGGCGGCGGATTTCGGGTGCCGTGCATTATCGTTTCGCCCTGGACGAATGGGGGCTGGGTTTGCAGCGAGACGTTCGATCATACTTCCGTGCTTCAGTTTTTGGAGAAATTCACGGGCGTCCGAGAGCCCAATATTTCGGAGTGGCGCCGCCACACATTCGGCGACCTGACTTCGGCCTTTCGCTTCGATGCGCCAAAGGCCGAGCCGCCCGTGCTGCCCGATACGAGCGGCCCGCTAAACCTGGCAAAATATGGCTCGGCGAATCTGCCAAGGCCCGCGCTTCCGGATGAGGATCAGCGAATGCCATCGCAGGAAAAGGGTAGTCGCCGGCATGTGTCGGGAGAGGAAGCCTGATTCGCGCATGAGGCTTCGTACAATGAGCGGGATGCCCAAATGTTATCTGCTGGCTGGAGTGTGCGTCATCGCGCTGAGCTTGTCAGCAAATGCGCAACACGCTAACTCGACGACGCCCAAAACCGCGACGCCGATTCGCCACCTGGTTATCGTTTTTCCGGAAAACATTTCGTTCGATCACTATTTCGGCACGTACCCGCACGCGGAGAATCCGCCGAACGAGCCGAAGTTTGTTGGGGCGCCCAACACACCTACGGTGAACGGGCTGACTCCTTCGCTGCTGACACACAATCCGAATGCGCTCAATCCGGCGAACGGCCCGGGCGCGGTAAATCCATTCCGGCTAGACCGTTCTCAAGCCGCAACGGCGGATCAGGATCATGACTACACCGCTGAGCAGCTTGCGTTTCATGCCGGATTAATGGACCTGTTTCCGAAATCGGTCGGGAAAGGGAATCCGCCAAAGAACGGCGCTCAGTCGCCGCTGAACACCACCGGATTGACGATGGGGTATTTCGACGGAAATACGGTTACGGCTATGTGGAATTATGCGCAGCGTTTCTCCTTGAACGATAATTCGTACGGATCGAATTTCGGGCCGTCCACGCCCGGCGCAATTAATCTTGTATCCGGCCAGACGAACGGCGTTGTAGACATGCGCAACGGCCACGGCGGGGTTGCCGATGGCGGAAACGGGTCATTTACGCTAATCACCGATCCCGATCCTGTAGGCGACGTCTGCTCGGCCACTACGCGGATGCTCGTTTCGATGTCGGGAAACAATATCGGCAATTTGCTAACTGCAGCTAATGTGTCATGGGGCTGGTTTAGCGGCGGCTTCGACCTGACCGTACAGAATCCAAACGGCACAACCGGGTGCAAACGCGCAACGGTTTCTCCTGTCACGCATAAGTCGGTTCCGGACTACATACCGCATCATGAGCCGTTCCAGTATTATCCATCGACCGCGAATCCGTCGCATACGCGGCCATCGTCGGTTCAAACGATCGGACATAACGGCGATGCCGCGAATCATCAATACGACGTTCACGACTTTTTCGATGCGGTGAAAGCCGGCAACTTTCCGGCAGTCAGTTTTCTGAAGGCTCCGGCTTATCAGGACGGCCACGCCGGATATTCAAACCCTCTAGACGAGCAAGCCTTTCTGGTCCAAGTAATGAATTTTCTGCAAGGCACTCCGGAATGGAAGGACACGGCTGTCATCGTTGCTTACGACGATTCGGACGGCTGGTATGACCATCAAATGGGCCCGATCGTCAATCAATCCAGCGGATCGAAGGACGCGCTTACCGGGCCCGGAAGTTGCGGCAGCGGTAGTGCCGCACTGCCAGGCGTAGATGCCGGTAACGCGCACGCGCAGGGGCGCTGCGGATTCGGCCCACGATTGCCTTTCATGGTGCTCTCGCCATGGGCCAAGGTTAATTTTGTCGATCATACGCTCACCAATCAAGCTTCCGTTATTGCTTTTATCGAGAACAACTGGCTGCACGGCAAGCGGCTCGGAAAAGGTTCCTTTGATAGCATTTCGGACCCGATTACCGGCATGTTCGATTTCCATACTGCTCCTCGCATGAGCAAGCTGCTCTTGAATGAGGAGACGGGCGAGGTTGAGCGGAAGAAGTGAATCGTCTAGTGGCCTGTCGCAGTGAATTCTTTAGCATGGGCGAAAGCCTCGCAGACGACGCTCCGCGATCGTCCGCGCCACCCGCATGCTCAAGACCTCTTTGCGACAGGCACTGAAGA
>DAISJE010000225.1:0-7219 GCA_036821665.1 Bryobacteraceae bacterium
CATGGTCGGCCAGTGAGGACACAATCTGCGAACACGATTCGGATTTGCGTTCGGATAAAAAGCGCGCCAGGCCTTCCTCGCCGAACTCGACGCCTGCTGCTGTAGTGGCTTCCGTAACACCGTCGCTATAAAGCGCCAGCAAGTCTCCAGGGCCGAGTTGCGTTTCCCTTACTTCGTAATAGACCGAAGGGAAAAGGCCCATGACCATACCGCTTCCTGTGAGCTGCTCAATTTTGCCATCGGCTCGAAGCAAAAGCGGATAATTATGGCCCGCGTTGCTATACCGCAGCGTTCCTGTCCGGAGGTCCAGCAGAGCGTAAAAGAAAGTGATAAATTTGCCGAGCGGACACCGCTCCGCAAGGCTGCGATTAAGCGTAGTGACAGCCACGCCCGGCTCGGGATTTGTCTCGCGCAGCATCTGGACACGTGCTTGCAAACTCGACATCAACAGCGCCGCCGGCAATCCTTTGCCGGATACATCTCCTACTACCAGCGCGAGGCGGCCATCTTTGTACGGAACGAAGTCGTAATAATCTCCGCCCACGGTACGGCACGGTAGATTGTACCCAGCCAAATCGTAATTCTCATATCTCGGTGCTTCCGTCGGAAGGAGCGTCTGCTGAATCTCGCTCGCTTGGGAGAGCTCCAGCTCCATCAGTTTCTCGGCCTGCTCGACCTCCGCAAGCCGGGCGTGCTCGATACGAATCGCCGCCACATTCGCCATCACCGTTAGCAAATCGAGATCCTCTTGTGAAAACGGCCGGATAAACGTGCTGTTGTCGACGTAAATTAATCCGATCACGCGGTCGCCCGTCTGCAGCGGCACGGCCATCATGCTCCGAACGCGGTGCATCACGATACTTTTCTGTTGGCGAAGAGCGTCGTCCACTTGAGCATCGCTGATCAGAAGAGAGCATTTTTCAGCTAACACGCGATCACGAACGGCGGTACTGATGGAAAATCCCGCTCCTTCGCTTGCTCGCACAACCAGCTCGCCCTCTTCCAGCGTCAGGATTACGCCGCGTTTGGCCTCAACCGCTGAGAGCGCCAGCTTCAGAATTACCGTAAAAAGCTTTTCGAGCGGACTGTGACCGGCCAATTCCTGCCCGGCACGAATAAGGGCGCGCACTACACGCGATGTGGCTAACGAGGCATCCGGCGCCTCGCGATCGGTTGCGGCCGCCTTGTCCAGAACTTTGTCCAGACTGGTAAGGAGAGTAGCCTCGCGCGTAATCTTCTCTTCCTCGCGCGGAACAAATGAAATGACAGGCCTCCGCGGCTCGCTGGCGGATTCCCGCACTTCAATCGTCAGGTGCCCGGCGTAAATTCGGTCACCGGCTTTGATCTTATGCGGCTCTTTCAAGCTGGTTGCATTCACAACGGTGCCGTTGCGGCTGGCACAGTCTTTGACAAACCAGTTGCCGGCGTTCTGTTCGAACGAAAGGTGATAGCGGGAGAGCCAAGGATCCTCCGGGTAGGCGAGGTCGTTTTCCGCCGATCTTCCCAGCGAAAGCGTTGCATTGCGGAGTTCTACCCGGCTCGGGGAGCCATTGGGTCCGGAAATCAGCAGCTCCATTTGCGAATCTTAAGCTAGCACATGAAAACCGCAACCATTATCATTCAGAACGCTGTAAGACTCATTGGCGTCATTTTGATCGTCCTCGGCTTTATGTTCTGGACCGGCCATGCATTCAATCTGGTTCCCATTCACATAAAGCTTGGTATCAGTCTGGCTGGCTTGTTATGGATCCTGGCGATTTTAGGCATGGTGGCCAGAGTCAACCCGGTGTTAACAATTATCGGGATCTTATGGGGCGCTCTGGTGGTGATTTTTGGTATGAGAATGGGCGCATGGATGCCTGGACCCGCGCACGAAGTAATCCGAGTGCTGCATTTTCTCATCGGCTTGGCGGCTATTGGATTATCGGAGAGCCTTTCGGCGCGGATCAAACGGCGCTTACCGGTAAGGTGAATCGTCGTTGCGCTAGCGACCGCTTGCTGACGCGCGCGGTTCGGTTTCGGCTGCTGGCCGGGCATGCCCGGCCCCTACTTGCGTGCGTGGCTCTACCGATCTGGATGCGGGTTTGCCGGTGATCAGCATTGCGCCCCGGTTCGACGTCAGGTACAAGAAACCCCATTCGACGAACACGAGCAGGCGGCTTTGAAACTCGACGATGTACATCAAGTGAATAAAGAGCCAGACGAGCCACGCGGGAAGGCCGGAAAGATGCACGCCGAAGATGTTGGCAACGGCCGCGCCACGTCCAATAACCGCCAGATCTCCTTTATCGAAATAATGAAACGGCTTGGTATTGCTGTTGCCCTTGAGCCGATTCACAATCGTCTTTGCGGCGTATGCCCCTCCCTGTATCGCGACTTGGGCAACGCCGGGAAGCGGGGTTCCGTTCGGCTTGGTGGAAAACGCCAGATCGCCTATCACGAATATGTCCGGGTAGTTCGGAACCGTAAGGTCGGGGTTCACTTTGATCCGCCCCGGCTTTACAATCTCCGCGTGTGTGCGTTCCGCCAGCTGCCGGCCAAAATCCGACATAGCCACACCAGCCGCCCAAATGACGGTATACGCTGGAATATGCTCGTGCCCGCCGGCAGTCTTCAGCGTGACCCCGTTTGCATCGATGCAAGTGACCATTACATCCGTGCGGATCGTCGCCCCCAAACGATCGAGCGCTTTGACAGCTTTGCGAGATAAATCCTCCGGATAGGTCGGCAATATGCGCGGACCACCATCCACGAGAAGGATCTTGGCATCTGCCGGATTGATCGAACGGAAATCGTGCCTCAACGTGTTGTGCGCAATCTCGCCCAGCGCGCCGGCAAGTTCCACGCCGGTAGGTCCGGCTCCGACGATCACGAATGTCATCCAGGCATTCCGTTCAATCGGATCGGTCGTGCGTTCCGCCGCCTCAAAGGCAACCAGCACCTTGTGACGAATCGTTGTCGCTTCTTCAATGCTCTTCAGACTGGGCGCCCATTGGTTCCACTCGTTGTGTCCGAAATAGGCGCTTTGCGAACCGGTTGCAACAATCAGCGAATCGTAGGGATAACTGGCGCCATCCTTCAACACGACGCGCTTCGCATCGGGATCGATATCCGAAACTTCGCCCATCAGAACACGGGTGTTCTTCTGACGTCCCAACACGCCGCGAATAGGCGCCGCAACTTCACCGGGTGACAACGATCCGGTTGCGACCTGGTAAAGCAGAGGCTGAAACAGGTGATAATTCCTGCGATCGATCACGGTGACATCGACCGGTGCTCGCTTGAGCGCTTTCGCCGCGTAGAGGCCACCGAATCCGCCGCCCAGAATGACGACCTTATGTCTGTTCTCCAACTGAACCTCACGTATCCTTTTGGGCCGAGTAGCTCGAATCCCGCACTTTTAGGATGCGCGAAGGTTCACGGATTAGGCATAGAAATTAACGGTGCGAAGAAATTCGGGTTTCCGCCGGGCTTTACGAGCCTGCTCAAAGGCATAGGCAAACCGGATCAATTTCGGCTCGCTCCAGGCAGCACCGAAGAACGAAATTCCCAGAGGCAGGCCGAATTTGAATCCCGCCGGTACTGTGATATGTGGATAGCCGGCCACAGCAGGTGGCGAAGCGCAGCCGCTGTCCGCGCGGTCGCCGTTTACCCAATCGCTGAGCCACGCCGGACCTGCCGTCGGCCCTACAAGCGCATCCAGCTTGAATTTCTTCAAAGCACCATCAATGCCTTCCTTGCGGGTTAACTTGTGATTTGTTGAAAGCGCATCTTGGTAGGCCTTCTCGGTTAGCGGTCCTTTTTCCTCGGCTTGCTCCATCAGTTCCTGTTGAAAGTAGGGCATCTCCGCAGAATGATGCGCGCGGTTGAAATCGATGCATTCGGCGAGAGACCGCACGGCTGCCTGCCGCGCAGCGAGGTAGCTGTTCAGATCCGCCTTGAATTCGTAGAGCAGGACCTCCAGCTCTGTGTCTCCCCATTTTTGAAAACTGGAAAGTTCGACGGGATCAACAATTTCAGCACCGGCATGCTTTATCAAATCAATGCATTCATCCATTACTTCGGTGACGGCAGGTCCGATATTGAAGTATTGACGTGCAATGCCGATACGAGCGCCGCGCAACCCGTTCGGATCGAGAAACTGTGTGTAGTCTGTAGAGCTTTTCCCAACGCTTGACTGTGTGACGGCGTCGTTTGCGTCGACGCCCACCAGTACGCTTAACAAAATCGCGGCATCGCGAACGCTGCGTGCCATTGGGCCCGCGGTGTCCTGACTGTGCGCGATCGGAATAATTCCGGCGCGGCTGGTTAGACCCAACGTTGGTTTGATGCCCACGATTCCACACATCGAGGATGGACAGACGATCGATCCGTCCGTTTCAGTTCCGACGCCGAGCGTCGCAAGATTCGCCGAGATACCTGCGCCCGTTCCCGAACTTGACCCGCATGGATTTCGATCGAGAGCATAAGGATTCTTTGTCTGGCCGCCGCGACCACTCCAGCCGCTTGTGGAATGCGTCGAACGGAAATTTGCCCATTCGCTGAGATTGGTCTTTCCGAGAATGACAGCTCCCGCAGCGCGCAGTTTCGCGGCAACCCACGCATCGTGAGCGGCCGGTGCCCTGTATAGAGCCAGCGAGCCCGCGGTCGTCTGCATCTTGTCGCCCGTGTCGATGTTGTCTTTGAGGAGCACCGGAATTCCATGTAGCGGCCCGCGCGGTCCCTTGGCCTTGTATTCGGTATCCAGCGACCGCGCAATCTCCATGGCGTCCGGATTGACTTCAATAACAGCGCGCAATGCCGGCCCGCGGCGATCGACTTTCTCTATCCGGTCCAGGTAAAGCTGCGCGATTCGTTCCGCATTGAGCGATCCGTCCTTCATCCTGTTTTGGAGATCGGCGACGGTAAATTCATCCAGCGTAAAGGCGGGCGTAGCTACGCCGGGAGCCTCGTGAAGCTCGGCGGGATTCGTTGTTTGTGGCTCGGGTTTGGTGTGCTGCGCGTCCGCTTTATATACGGCTGCAAGAGCGGCAGCGCTCGCACCGGAAAGGAATTTGCGGCGATCCATTAACTAGGGCGTGCTTCCAGAGTACGATGAAGGACTTTGCCGCTAGAGATTGGCGTGTGCTTTGGCTTCATCCGTCCGTGTTGCCGCGTTGCCGGCTTCCGGAAACAATAGGCGCACTTGCAACTCCGCCTGCGACAAGCTATTCACGACGTAATCCGAGCATTCGGGCCCTAATCGTTCTTGTAGTACTCCGATCTCATCTCGCGTTCCCCACAAACCGACGACCGGTTTGGCTTCCGGTAGTTTTTGCCGCACCCTACGGCAAATGGACCGCGCATGGCTCACGGTCGATGGAGGTAAGGCGGAGATGAAGACTACATCCGGCTTTTCGCGCGCAACTGTCGCCAGCATATCTTTGACGAATCCCGCAGGGACTAGCTGCGTCGCGTAACCGCTCCATTCCAGCACTTGCGCGAGCATCAATCCAACCAGTTCATCCGCTTCATCCCGCGCTGGAACACACAGAATCGAAATATCGGAACGTGGTGTTTCCGTGGCCTCGCGTGCCGGCATTTCCTCCGGAAGATCCTCAATGATTTCCCGGGTAGCCCGAAAGATGAATTTTTGGCGATCTTCATCCAACGTGCCGTTGTGCCGATCATGTTCAATTAACGAAAGCGCCGGAATTAAGACCGAATCATAAAGTTCGACCAGCGATTTCTCTTTCATGTAGTCGTCCAGCACTTCGCGCGCTTCGTCTTCATTCGATGCCAGCATCCGCTGATAATAGCTCGCCTCGGGAGGAAGGGCCGGCTCATCGCCAAACAAGATGTATAGAAATTCCAATTGCGGAACATGACGCCCCAATACCACCACGCAAACCGTCAAAGGCGTAGCAAGCACCAAACCAATGGGCCCCCAAAGCACCGTCCAGAACGCAGCCGACAAGAGAATCGCAAGCGATGAAATTCCCGCGCGCGCTGCGTAGAGCCAGGGTTCCACAATGCTTGAAATGACGAGCTCTACTCCTGCCCAGAGGGCCAGTGTTACCAGGGGGCGTTTCCAACCGTCGAACACGGCCAGCGCCAACACAAACGGACAGATCCCCGCGACCAACGTCCCCACATATGGAATAAATCGGAGTATCGCGCCCAGGACGCCCCAAAACAGCGAATATGGAACGCCAATAAGAAAAAGCCCAAATCCAAGGAGCAGACCAAACGTGCTGTTCATCAGAAATTGCGTTAGCAGATAGCTGCTGACGCGCCGTTCGGCATCATCCATAGCGGTCGTCACGACATTGATCCGGCCCCGTCCGAACAACCGGAAAACGCGGTCACGCAGGTCCCCCCGCCGCAGCAACATGAAGAGGGTGAGTACTGCGATTGCTAAAAGTGCCGCCGCGAAATGCGCCAACAAAGACGTATTGAGCATGCCAAGCGGTCCTGCGCTCTCTTGCGGTTTAACTACTTCTACCGGAACAGGCTCGGTTACACCCGGTTTGAGTTTCTGATGCGGCAGTCCACTCGCCTCCAGATCCTTCCTCTTTTCGTACGTGCTGCTGTTCGTACTCAGCTCGGAAGTCATGGTCTTCAGGCTTGTAATGGCCCTGGACAGCTTCGAGGATGCCATCGGGTTCCGAATCTTTTCGATCTTGCGGTGGATGTTAGCCTGATATTCCGGCAGCTTCTCTACAATGCCGGAAAACTGTTCAGCCCCAGCCCAAATCAATGCCCCGGCTGCTGCATAGGTCACCGTAAGCACCAGGAAAACCGAGGCGATCCGGCCGAGCCTCAGCCGTTCAAGCCAACTGACCGGCTGGCTGAGGAGAAAAGAGATCAATACGGCCAGCGCGAATGGGATGAATACTTCGCGTCCGAAATAAAGACAGACGAGGATAGCGATGGCTGTTAAGGCAAGCTGAGAGGAAACCGGTTTTCGACTCCGGTCGGTTGTTTGCAATCGTACACTCCCTCTTTATAGAAATCGTCGGCCTGGTAATTGTGACGAACTACTTAGATGGAGATCTGCCGGGCGCGACGCAAGACGCCCGCGACCCAAATGTATTTTACATGCCGGGCTAAATGGGGGCAGTTCTAGCTGCCGGCCGCGCGTAACGGCAGAACTTGCTTTCCGGATTCGACGTGCTGCGTTTTGCCGCTCCAGCCGTAATCCATGCTCACGCCGGGCGCGCCGGCCGAGAGAGCGAAC
>DAISJE010000226.1:0-7209 GCA_036821665.1 Bryobacteraceae bacterium
AATTCCGCGCGGTCTGAGACTGGCGGAATTTGCAGACGGCCTCAGCCAGATCGTGAGGAAGAGGCTCACAACCATCCGCAGCATACCCGTTCGTGCTGGGCGGAGGCGGGTCAAGATGAAGCGCAATACCTTCCAAACCGGCCGCGAGACTGGCTGCGATTGCAAGATACGGATTCATATCGGCCGCTGAAAGCCGCAGTTCGATGCGCGTACTTTTTGTCGAACCCGGAATCGCACGTACCGCGGTTGTCCGGTTGTCGTTGGCCCAAGTGGCATTAATGGGCGCCCAGGTGCCCGGGACGGTTCGCTTGTACGAATTAATAGTAGGACCAATCATAGCCATTAATTCCGGCAAAAACGTTACCAGTCCGCCAATGTAGTTTCGCATGAGGCCCGACGTCCCTGACCCTTCTTCGAAGAACAGATTCTTGCCGTCGGTAGTGGAATTCAGGCTCTGATGCAGATGCCCGCTTGATCCGGGCAACTCGGCATTCCATTTCGCCATAAAGGTAGGAATGACACCGTGGCGTGCGCAAATCTCTTTGACGGCAGTCTTGAAGAGGACGGCCTTATCGGCAGCGGCCAGTGCGTCGTCCACATTAATAGCCGCTTCAAAAACGCCCGGTCCCGTTTCCGTGTGAAAACCTTCGAGCGGGATGTCGAAGCCCGTAAGCTGGTCGATCAAGTCGAGCACGAGTGGCGAATTTTGGGAGGCGCGAAGCACGCTGTAACCGCACATGCCGGGCGTCAGTGGAATCAGATTGCGAAAGGCTTTCTCGCGCAGAGTCTGCGGGCTCTCGCGAAAGATCCAAAACTCGTATTCCGCGGCAAACCGGGCTGCGAACCCGGCCGCTTTGACTCGCTCGATTACTCTTTGCAAAACTTGACGAGGCGAAATGGCGAGCGGGCGGTCCTCATTGTCGAAGAGATCGAGCAGGAAAAAGGCCGTGCCGGATTCCCATGGAATCGTACGGAATGTGCTGTAGTCGATCCGGGCTTGTGCATCTGGATATCCAGTGTGCCAACCGGTGTATTTGCAGTTGTCGTAAAGGACATCACCGATATCCCACCCGAAGATCACATCACAAAAGCCGAAGCCCGCCGCTGAGGCGAACAATTTATCCAGGCTGATGTACTTACCGCGCAGAACACCGTCAATATCGGTAACACCGAGCTTAACGCGGCGGATTTGTTGCTGCGACAAGCGCTCGCGCACATCGTTCGGTATATTCACAAGCCAACCCAGACCGATTTTATGTTTGTGTATTGTTCGAGCGCGTATGCGCCCAGATCGCGGCCAAAGCCGCTCTGTTTATAACCACCGAAGGGCGACCCGCTATCAAAACCGTTGTAAGTATTTATCCAGACCGAACCGGCTTTGATACGAGCGGCCATGCGGTGTGCCAGCCGGATGTCTCGCGTCCAGACTGCGGAGACCAGGCCATAAATAGTCCCATTTGCGATCTGCACAGCCTCGTCTTCATCTTGAAACCGAAGCGTCGCGAGAACCGGGCCGAAGATCTCCTCTTGCGCGATCTTCATCTGCGGCTGAACGTTCGTGAAAACTGTGGGCTGGAAGAAAAAGCCGTTGGCCTTTGCACCGTCTATGTCACGCTGGCCGCCGCAGCTTAACTCTGCGCCTTCTTCACGACCGCTCTGTATATAGCCGAGAATGCGGTTCAACTGTTGAGCGGAAATCTGCGATCCCATTTCCGAAGACGGATCGAAGGGATCGCCTACTTTCATTGTTCTCGCGCGGTCTGTCAACAATGCAAGGAAGCGATCATGCACATCGGCATGAACCAGGAGGCGCGACCCCGCACTGCATACCTCGCCTTTATTGGCGTAGATGCCCCAGAAAGCCGCTTCGACAGCTTGATCCAGATCGCAGTCAGGAAAAACGATATTAGGATTTTTTCCACCGAGCTCGAGGCTCAATCGCTTGAGGTTTGTTTCAGCCGACGCCTTGAGCAACGCCCGAGCTGTCCTTATGCTGCCCGTGAAACTGATCTTATCGATGTCCATGTGGCGCGCCATGTATTCACCGGTTGTCGCGCCGTACCCGGTAATTACATTCACGACACCATCCGGAATGCCGGCTTCGGAGCACAACTCTGCTAACTTCAGCGCACTTAAAGGTGTAAGCTCGGAGGGCTTTAACACGACCGAGCATCCGCAAGCCAAAGCGGGCGCGAGCTTCCAGGCAGCGATACAAACCGGATAATTCCACGGAACAATAGCGCCGGCGACTCCGACGGGCTCGCGAAGCGTGTAATTCAGAAACGGTCCATCGACCGGAATGGTCTCCCCATACATGCGACGAACCCATCCTGCGTAGTACCGGAATGAATCGACACCGGGATTTACGTCGCCCCGCAGAGCTTCGCGAAACGTTTTGCCGTTTTCGAGCGAAAGAATGCCTGCCAGTTCTTCTTTGTGCTGCTCTATCAGGTCGGCAACGCGGTGAAGAATGCGCTCCTTTTCAGATGGATCCTTGCCGCGCCACGCCTGATTCTCGAAACTTCCACGAGCGGCGGCAACAGCACGATTCACATCTTCAATAGATGCATCGGATACGGATGTAAGCAGCGCACCCGTGGCCGGGCTTCGAATTTCGATTGAGGAGGCCGGCCGTCCCTCGACATAGCTGCCATTTATGAAATGTTGCGGCGGCGGTAGATGGCGAACAGCTTCAGCAGGAGTCAAGTTCGTGACTCCTGGCTGCGTAACATTTTGGTGGACCGCGCCCATTCCGGCCCGGAAAATTTGCGGCGAACAATAAACCAATACATCAGTAGCAGTATGGCAACCACGCCGCCCAGCGTTTTCCCGGCAAGCTGATTCGGGGGCATGACAAGGACCACGGCAATCAAGATGGTGTATGCAATGGCGACCAGGTTGATTACCTCGCCCGCGCGCCCAACCGTCCAGTGTGCCTCGGCAGTCCAGGATGGCGACTGATGGCGGCCGCGCACGGCAAAAATAACCGGCAGGATATACGCCACGTAAAGCGCTACCGTGCTGAGTGACGTGACAATAGGGATGGCGCCCGACCAAGCCATCGTTATCAGGCTGGCAATAACGATCAGCCAAATAGCCGGTCCCGGCGTTCCGTGGCGTTTGTTCACGCGAGAAAAGAATTCAGCAAAAGGAAATCCTCCGTCACGCGCCAGCGCATAAACCGCTCGCGATGCGGAAGTAGTACACGACAGGCCGCAGAACCACATGGCCATAGAAGCCAGCGCGGCAAGCGCATTTCCGATTCGAGGACCCAAACCGGTACTGAGAATGGCAATGGCAGCGGGAACCGGATTCCCCTGCGCGTCTTTTGCGGAGAGCACTGCCGGAACAGAATGGATTGCGAGCGTTAGAGTCAGCAGTAGTGCATAACCCGCGATGCCGGAAACTGCGACCGAGAGCACAATACCCCACGGCGCGCTCTTGCGGGCATTGGCAGTCTCCTCAGCCATATGAGCCGAACCGTCGAATCCTGTGTAGGTCCATTGCGCCTGCAGCAGACCTAGCAGGAAAAGCCAGATGTAAGGCGCATGAATACTGGGATGCGCGTTTGACGTGCCCAAAAACGAAATAGGTTGAAGGGGAGCAAAGATGAGCAGTGCCCCGACTAGCGCGGCGACGCCGATAATGTGAACCGACACGCTGACGTCGTTAAGAATCGCCACCAGTTTTACGCCGTATTGGTTCAAAATGCCATGAATAATCAACGTAAGAGCAAAGACAATAAAGACATTGCGTGCGGAGACCGGTATGCGAAGAAACGGAAGAATAAACTGCGAGCAGCTGTAGTCAATACCCGCCTGCGCGGCAATCAGGCCGATGATATTCATCCAGGCCACGAACCATCCGGTACCGGGATTGCCTAGAGCGGTGGCCCAGTGATACATCGCCCCCGAAGTCGGAAAAGCAGAACAGAGTTCGGCCATGCTGATCGCTAGGGCCAGAGTAAAAATTGTTGCAACCGGCCAGCCGAGAGTCATCTCGAGCGGACCACCAAGATCGAGACCGTAACCGTACAGCGTAACGGCGCCCGTGAGGATGGAGATGATGGAGAACGATATGGCGAAATTCGAGAATCCTCCCATGTCGCGGAAGAGTTCTTGCCGATAACCGAAGCGATGGAGATCCTGCGAATCCGAAGTCTTCATGCCAGCCCGGAGCGTATGGCGCCGTTAATTGGTTTTCCTTCGACCCCGCTGTACTCGCGATAATCAAATCCCAACAGATCGAGAATTGTGGGAGCAATATCACGCTGATAGCAAATAGGCGTGTTCGCCGCTTCTCCTGTCGTGGGAGTATCCGGGCCAATGAATGCAGCCCAGATCTGTTCATCGCCTGGAACTTTAGGGCCGTGATCCGAAAAATTTTGTAGCGTGCTGCCGCGGCCGTGATCGGTAGTGATTACTAGCGTGGTTGTATTTTGATATTTGGTAGATCTCTGAATGTTGGTCCACAGTTTGTGCAACGAACGATCGAGAAACTGCAAGCTCTCTAAAACTCGGTCGTAGCGCCGTTCATGAGCCCAGTCGTCGGTCTCGTCAAAAGAGACATACATGTGTTCGGGCTGGATTCTGTCGAAATACTCCATGGCGAGACCAAACGTAAAGGCATCATGCCGGGCGCTGTCGGGCATGAATCGCGCGTCGAATTGTAATTGATTCAGCTCGTTTGTGCGCGCAGAATTTTTGGGTAGATCGGAGCGCTGATACCCGGCATTTACAAACAGAGCGCCCGGCACGCTTTGAGCGCTGTACGTAAAGTTATCCCAGGAGGCGAAAACCGCGACCTGTTCGGGACGCAACTTCTCTTTCTGTTTTATGAATTGCAAAAAGGATGGAGTGGGATTTTGAATATTGTCGTTCCCCTTTATTGCCTCATCCTGAGAGCGGCCCGTCAGAATCTCCGAATATCCCGGATATGAGACACGATAACGATTTGTCACCTGCATCGAACTGCCTTTATCAACATTGCCGAATAGGACGCCTTGCGGGACCAGGGTCTTCCAGAAAAACGGCATGAGGGCTTCGCGACGCTCTTGCGGAGTGGAACGCCAGAGTTGCTTGCGTAGCGCGCCGGCATCCGCCATGCCCGCAGTTTTGGCGTCCATTAGCTTCGGATCGATACCGGTGAAAAGATCCTGCCAACGAATGCCATCGGAGGTAAAAAGCACGATGTGTTTCGTGGCGCGCTGGCCAATAACGGCACGGCCACGCAACTGTTGTGCGGCAACGCCGGTTAGCGCAGCCGCAGTTTGAAAAAATTTTCGGCGATTCATCTAAAAGTCAATACGCGCGCCCACCTGCCCGACGCGGTTCCCGCCAAAATCCGATCCGCGCGCCGAGGTAATCTGACCAAAGTTGGGACTCACAATATTTGTTACGGGATCGTTCAAATTAACGTGATTCAGAGCGTTGGTAAACGAGCCTTCCAGGCGCAGACGTACTCGCTCGGTGATCTGGAAGTATTTGGCCAGGCCGGCATTCAAATTAACCGTTCCAGGACCCTCCAATATTCCTACGCCGGAATTACCGAAGCGGCCGAGTGGGGGCGCGTCGATGCCCGGCCGGACCCCAATCGAGCACGTCGGGAAGTTCGCGGAAATCGGCTGGCCGGGACACACAAAAGCGCCGGGGGCAATCCACTCATTTCGATTTTGATTGGTAGGTACTCCAGTCGCGATGCGGTCCGGGTCCTGCGTCGTTCCGACAATATTCCCGGAACCTGTGCCGGATGGGTCTCCTCCGTTAAAATACGGCGTGATCCACGGGCCGCCCTGCCAAAGGAACATCGAGTTAAGCTGCCATCCACCAATGAGCGCATTTACAAAACGGCTGCTGTTGCTGCCGAATGTGCGGCCGTGACCGAACGGCAAATCGAAAACCGCATTAGTGATCCAGCGATTCCGGCGCGAACCGTAGACGTTTCCGTATTCGGCATGCCGGTCGTAGAGATCCGAGGCGCGTCCTCCGCCTGTTTCTCCAGCAAACCCTCCCGGCGCCGGGCCTTGATTGTCGGCAAGGTTCTTTGCAAATGTATACGCGCTATCGAAGGTTATCCCGTTCGAAAAGCGATGCGTAACTTCAACCTGCATGGAATGATACTTTGCGATTGCTCCAGGCGTGCGCGTGTAGACCGTTCCCCAGTTCGGGAAGGGTCTGTCCGTCAGCGAGCGCAGGACCGAATATTGCGTCGAATAATACATCTGGTTCAAATTCGGAGCCCAGACCAGATCGTTCGTCCGCATTCCGATGTACGAAATGCGGAGTCCGGTATTCCAGCCGAGATCGCGATCAATCGAGAAGTTCCATTGCATGGAGTACGGATCTTTGAAGTTAATGGCATTGGCAGTTCCGAAATAGGCAGTGCCGTATTGAATCGAACCGAGGCCGCTCCCCAGGCTGATTTGAGGCCATTTGAAGAGAGGCTGACCATTCGAGCCAACGGACGTAAATTGGCGGACGTCGCTTTGCAAGGTGCCGGTAAGAGAGTAGAAAACACTCCCCAAAACGGAGATGTTATAGACGCCGAATCCACCTCGAATAACTGTCTTGTCGTCTATGGGCCGCCACGCAAATCCGAAACGGGGCAGAATGCGATCTTTCGGAACGATGCGAAGACTATCGGGTATATGCGCTTGTGACGCCGAAAGAACGGGCGTGCAGGGCACGCCGTTAATGACCGGTCCTGTGCCGGTCAGATTCGGGCAGGCGTTGAAATCCGCAAGGTAGCCCGGCGCGAGCAAAGACTGCTTGCCGGTTGGATAAACCACTGCTCCGGAGCCCGGCACGGTGGGATCGAAATTCCCAATGTTCCCTGAGGAATCCTGATAGGAGGGGTGGTACTCATATCGGACCCCGTATTCGAGTGTCAACCGTGGATTTACTTTAAATGAATCCTGCGCATAAAAGTTGTAATGCCAGGTAGCTCCGTTGTTATCGCTATGCACAATCGCATAGGAAGTATTTGTGGGCAGTCCGAGCAAAAGGTCTGCAAAATCGGATCCCGTATAACTTCCGTCGAAGCTGTAGTTGCCGTAATTATCGGCGCCGATGAAGCCTAACGGCGTGATCGCGCGAATATGACGGATGTCGAAACCGTACTTCATGGTGTGGCGGCCGCGTGTCCAGCTCAAATTATTGTTGATCTGAATCGTCTTCGACTGCGTTTTGCTGCCAAGGCGGTCGACGCCTA
>DAISJE010000227.1:0-7201 GCA_036821665.1 Bryobacteraceae bacterium
CTTTCACCACCTTTTCGACCGGTTGATGTTCGATGTCTACTCGCCGGTTAAGGTTCCGCATGGTTTCTTCACTCAGGCGATTCTGCAGCATGGAAAGCGCCCATTCCACTTGCGGCTTCTGTTGGATAAGTTCGCGGCGAACCACGTAACACGCATTGTAGGGGGGAAACGCCTTTTTGTCGTCGCGCAGCATGGTGAAATTTGGGTTGCTGAGTTGCGCATCGGTCGAGTTACCGGCGCCCATATCGATACTTTTTTGTTGTAGGGCCTGGTATAGCAGCCCCAGATCCATGCTTCTCGGAGTTCCGTCCCAATGAATGCCATACACTTTGTTTAATCTTTGCAGACCGTCCGGCCGGGTCAGAAACTCATAGCCGATCCCCAGCCGCCATCTTCTGGACGCCGACGCCGAAAGAGTCGGCTCCACTAACTTACGGGCGTCATCCCGACGCACCACCATCGCGAAGGTGTCGTTGAATCCGAGCGGCGGGAGCCAAACAAGCTGAAAGCGCTTTAGATATGCGTCCTTGACCAGAATATAGGTGCGTACCGGATCAGCGGGCGCCGATTCCTTCAAAATTACAGTGGCGGCGGTGCCGGTGTATTCCGGATAAATATCGATGTCGCCCTTGACAATAGCTTCATGAGTCAGTAACGTCCCGCCCAAATCAAGCCTGCGCTGGACGGCGACGTGCAGTTTTCGTTCAAGCTGCTGCGCCGCGATCTCACCCAGCACAATCTGTTCGGTGAAGTTCTTCGACCCCACGATAATGGCGTCGTTCTTCCCACAGGAGCATAAACACGCAGCGATAATTACGAGTCCGATTCGTCGTTTCACAGCCGGCTGAATCTCCGCTCCAATATCGACATGGCGCCATCCGCCGTTAGAGCTAATATGGCCGCCGGAATGGCGCCGGCCAGAATCTCCAGCGTATTTACGGAAGCTACGCCGCGGAAAATGAGCACACCGAGGCCGCCAGCCCCGATGATGGCCGCGATGACCGCCGTTCCAATATTTGTTACAAGCGCAATGCGGACACCGGCCAATATAGTCGGGGCTGCGAGCGGCAGCTCAACCATCGTGAGCAATTGCCGGTCGGTCATGCCCATCGCAACGGCAGCTTCGCGGACGGGACGATCGACGCTTGTAATCCCAACGATTGTGTTTCGCAAAATGGGCAGCAGTGAGTACAGGATCAGGCACAAGATCGCAGTATGTTTTCCAATCCCGCCTATGAGAGGTACAGGAAGCAGAAAACCGAACAGCGCCAGGCTGGGAATGGTCTGCAATACATTCGCTACAGCGACCGAGATCCGGCGTGTAGCAGGATGTCGCGTGCTTGCGACACCTACTCCCACCCCAATCAGGATCGCGAAACCGCACGAAACGACAACTAATACGATGTGCTCGATAGTAAGCCGCCAAACCTCGTTGAACAGAATTTTGAGGACAGTTGGATCCATGACAATTAATACTTACGGCACCCGAGACTCATGCTGATCAAGAGTGCTGGCCGCTTAGTGCCTGCTCCGGAAGCGTATTCAAAAAGGCTCTCGCCATCGGAGTTTGCAGTTCTACGAACTCGGCTGGCGTAACTAACGCTTCCAGCTTCCCGCGATCAAGCACTGCAATGCGCGTTGCGATCGTCAGAGCTTCCAGCAGATCATGTGTTACGAAAACAGAGGCAACAGTGTATTGTTTTCGAAGCTCCAGAAACTGCTGCTGCATTTCGTGACGAATGACGGGATCAAGCGCGCCGAACGGCTCATCGAACAACAGCAGTCCGGGTTCAGCGGCAAGCGCGCGGGCCACCGCAACTCTTTGCTTCTGTCCGCCCGAAAGCTCGTACGGCCGCCGCTGCGCAATATCGTCCTGGTTGAGCCCGACCTGGATCAGCAGTTCCTCCGTGCGCTGCCGCCGACGGGCGGCTTCCCAGCCGCGCAACCGGGGTACCAGGGAGACATTTTGCTCGACAGTCCAATGTGGCATCAGTCCAAAATCCTGGATGACGTAGCCGATACTGCGCCTCAGAACGATGGGATCGATCTGGCTGATATCGCGACCGTCGAGAAAAATCGCGCCGCTGGTCGGGTCGAGCATACGATTGATCAACCGGAGGGCCGTCGTTTTTCCGGAACCGCTTTGTCCGAGTAGAACCAGCGTCTCTCCCCGCTCCACGCCAAAATTTAAATCCTGGAGAATGTTTCGGCCGTTCACCGTATAGGAGACGTTCTGGAATGAGAGATACGGCAGGGGCGTTCCTTCACATCTATTATCCGCATGCGATAATCGACAGTTTGCGGGATCTCGCGGGGGCGCATCCAGCTACCGGTTCGTGTCGTCTTTACCGGCAAAATTCTGTTATGTTTGTAATTTTCAGGCACTAATCCTCTAGCACTTCAATGCGCACTCAATGCCGTATCAAATTCAGCCGCTAAAAGAATTCCTGGTTCATCCAGCGTTACCGCCTTCTCTCAGTAGAATCTCCGAGCTCGCCTACAACCTGCTCTGGAGTTGGGATCATACGGCCCGTTCGGTCTTCCGGCGGCTCGATCCCGGACTTTGGAAGGAGTGTAATCACAACCCAATCCAGCTTCTGGGGCGGATTCCCCAGGAAAAGCTGGACAAAGCAGCGGCCGATCCGCGATTTTTACTTCTGTACAGGCGCGCCTGCGAACGGCACGTCAGCTATTTGCATACCATGCCGCCCGGCGATTCGGTGCCGCGAATCGCTTATTTTTCGATGGAATACGGACTGCTCGATTGCATGCAGATCTATTCCGGCGGTTTGGGAATCCTTTCAGGCGACCACTTAAAAGCCGCCAGCGATTCGGATTTCGCCCTGACGGGCGTAGGACTGCTCTATCAACGCGGTTACCTGCAGCAGTATTTGAACCCCGATGGTTGGCAGCAGGAGCGCACACCACTCAATGACTTTTACACTCTGCCGGTACGCCCGTGTACCGATGAAGCGGGCAACGAGATTCTCGTTAACGTCACCCTTCCCACAGGACAGGTATTTATTAAGGTCTGGCACATCGATGTCGGCCGTGTGACGCTCTATGTGCTGGATACAAATATTCCGCAGAATCAGTCACCCGAACACCGTGAAATAACCGATCAGCTCTACGGGGGCGATATCCACAAGCGGATCCGGCAGGAGATTGTTCTGGGTATCGGCGGACTACGAGCCTTGAGGAAGTTGGGTGTGAAGGCGACGGTCCATCATATGAACGAAGGGCACTCCGCATTTCTCGCTATCGAACATGTCCGGCTATTGATGGAAGAAAACGGCCTTACCTTCGAGCAGGCGCTCGAGGCTACTCGGGTCAGCAACGTCTTCACAACGCACACATCGGTTCCGGCCGGGATCGATCTCTTTGATTCCAGCCTGATCTACGATTACTTCAATCGATATTGCGAGCAAGCCGGATTCCCATTTGAAAAATTTCTGACGCTTGGCCGCAAGAACATGCAGGATCCATCCGAGCGGTTTTCCATGGCAGTTCTGGCGCTCAAAACCTCGGCTTTCCGCAATGCGGTCAGCGCGCTGCACCGCCATGTCTCACAGGAGATGTTCCAGGATTTGTGGCCGCGGCTGCCTGTGGATGAAGTACCGATCACTTCAGTAACGAACGGCGTACACGCTCCGACGTGGATTAACGGCGATCTGGCCACTCTCTACGATCAGTATCTTCAGCCCGACTGGCGCGAACGCCTTGAAGAAGCCAAGATGTGGGAACAGGTGCATGAAATTCCCAACCAGGAACTCTGGGAAATGCACCGCAAGCGCAAACGAAAGATGGTGGCCTTTGTTCGTGAACGCGCGGTCAACGCCGCTGTTCAACGCAAAGCTTCCGCCGCGGAAGGGCGCCGCCTCCAGGAAGTGCTGGACCCGGACGTATTTACCATCGGCTTTGCCCGGCGCTTTGCCACTTACAAGCGCGCCACGCTTGTGTTTCGCGATGTGGCACGGCTGAAGAAGCTGCTGAACAATCCGGAGATGCCCGTGCAGATTGTTATTGCCGGCAAAGCGCATCCCAAGGATCACCCGGGCAAAACGCTGATTCGTGAAATTGTAACGCTGTCGCGAGATCCGGAAATTTCAAAACGCTTGATTTTCGTCGAAGACTACGGGATTCAAGTCGCCCGCGAACTCGTTCAGGGTGTCGATCTCTGGCTGAATAACCCACGGCGCGGCGAAGAGGCTTGCGGGACAAGTGGTATGAAGGCCGCCATGAACGGCGTCTTGAATCTCAGCGTGCTGGATGGCTGGTACGACGAAGCATACGAAATTTCAGGTGGCTGGGCGATCGGAGATCGCGTGCCCTACTCCGAGGATCAGGACGACCTTCACGCCAGCTCCATCTACTCGATCTTAGAGAACGAAATTGTTCCGCTGTTCTATCAAAATCGTGATTCCGAGGAAGAGATTCCGGCGGAATGGGTGCGCCGGATGAAGAAGTGCATGGCGAATCTCACGCCCCGCTTCAGCTGCGGCCGGATGGTCAACGAATACATGTCCGAGTTGTACCAACCGGCGCATAATCTCTGGACCGACATTTCTAGAAACAATTTCGAAGAGGCGCGCAACAGAACGGTTTGGGATTCACGCATGAGCGAGGCTTGGGACCGGATACATTTTGTCGGCCTCGGCGAAGGCCCTGCCGACCAGGTTATGAGCGGATCAGCCGTTCCCTTGCGAGCCATCGTCGACCTGGCCGGTCTGGAACCCACTGAAGTGCGCGTTGAGGCGGTAATCGGCCAGATTGGCGTGAACGGTCAATTGCAGGATACCTACACGCTGCCCCTTAACCCGGTCGAGGAACGTGGCAACGCAGTCGTCTTCGGGAACGAATTTACGGTTCAGCAGACTGGCCGGCTCGGCTATTCAGTACGCATCAGTCCGAACCACTTCGATAATCCGCTCACGCGGCCTTGTAATTCGTTACTAAAGTGGGTTTCTGACTAGTACCTAAAATACCGTGGTTCTACGTGTTATATAGAATTTGAACTTTCGGTGCTGGCTTTTTTCTAGATTTCATGGTACATACAAATCAGGTACAGGCGGGATCTGCTACCAATTCCTTCCAATACGTCGGAACCCGCCGAGTCCCCGAGGTTTCCAGCGCAACTAAGAATTTTCTTCTAACTCTGGAACTTATTTAGATATTCGTCCAGTAGGCGAGTTTAGGCGACGCCAAAGTTGTCTATGGCCGTGCCTCATCTGGATTTTTCTAAGGAGCCGATCAACGGAATGGACGGCGATCGCAAATACCGGCAGCACGGATACCAGGATTCAGACCGCGGGTCGGGATCTTACCGCTCGGAGCGCCCGAAGCAGCAAGGCCCGAGACTGCCCATTGATGTCACTGGGCCTAAGCTGCCGCGGTTAGTTCAGAACGTAGTCGCAGCACGATGCTTTAACTGTGCCGTAACACTGGCGCCCGATATGGATTTTAGAGGAACTTGCCCGAAATGCGGGGCCGCCCTGCACTGCTGTAAACAGTGTGTTAATTTTGATTCCTCGACGCGATTTCAATGCTTAAAGCCGATTCCGGTTCGCATTGCAGTTAAAGATCAGGCCAACACGTGCGAGCTATTTTCGCCCCGTGTGACCGTTGCGCGGGACGCTCTGCCGTCCGCACCAGTCGCAAGGATTTCGGAAAACGGATCGATTCCCACCCCGCGCAACGCGAATGATGCCCGCGCGGCTTTTGACAGTTTATTCAAGAAGTGACAATAACAGTGTGGCTGGTGCTAACCCGCCCCATAATGAGCGGCAAAGGCCGCCGGTTTGCGTAACTCTGAATGGCTGCTTCAAAAATTAAAAAGAAATCATCCGGCTCCAAAACCAAAACGAAAACGAAAACGTCTTTCGTGCCGCGCCAGGGAGCGATTCCATGCCTCGTCATCGTAGCCGCGGTTTTAGTGCTGGTAGGCCTGCTGCTTTATTTCTCGGTCCGGACGACGGGACAATGACAGCGCGGTACGATGCGATCGAATGAGACCAGATGGAAGAAAGACAAACCAGCTTCGCCCGACATCAATTATTTGCAACTATTTGGTAACTGCTGAGGGATCCGTTCTCATCGAAGCCGGCAATACGCGTGTACTTTGCGCGGCTACCGTAGAGGACAGCATTCCCGGTTTCCTGCGAGGTACCGGCAAGGGATGGGTCACCGCCGAATACGCCATGCTGCCGCGAGCAACCGTCACTCGCACACCGCGCGAAGTGACGAAGGGCCGTGCGTCTGGGCGAACTCTGGAAATTCAGCGCTTAATCGGCCGTTCTCTGCGTTCGATCGTCGACCTCACGGCGCTCGGCGAGCGTAGCGTAATCGTAGATTGCGATGTCTTGCAAGCCGATGGCGGTACACGTACTGCGGCCATAACCGGTGCTTACGTAGCGTTAGCCATCGCGCTTGAGACGTTGGTGAAATTCAAAGTGGTTGCGAAGAATCCGCTGTTGGATTCCGTAGCGGCAACAAGCGTCGGAATTGTTGGGGGCATTCCGATGCTCGACTTGGCCTACCAGGAAGACTCGCGCGCCGATGTCGATATGAACGTTGTCATGACGGGTTCAGGCAAATTCGTTGAAATACAGGCAACGGCCGAGCACACTCCTTTTGAAGACTCCCAGCTCGAAGAACTCCTGGATCTAGCACGCGGTGGTATCTCAGAATTGAGAACAATTCAGCAGCGGGCGCTCGCAGCCAGACCGAGAGAATGATTATTTATGCGTGTTCCGGCAACCCGGGGAAGCTGCGCGAATTCGATTTGGCAGCAAGTAAGTCCGGCGCCGGTATCTCCATCGAACCGCTTCCCGGTCTCAAAAATGTCGCCAGTCCGGATGAAACGGGTGAAACCTTCAAAGAGAATGCCGTACTGAAGGCAATCTATTATTCGGGCTTCACATCGGAATTGGTCTTCGCTGACGATTCGGGAATTGAGGTGGATGCGCTCGGCGGCGCGCCAGGCGTATACTCAGCGCGTTTTGCCGGTTTGAATGCGACCGATGAGGCTAATAATCAACTGCTGCTGCAGCGGCTCGGCTCCGCGAACAATCGCCATGGCCGCTTCGTGTGCGTCATCGCGGTCGCTTGTGGCGGCAAGTTGTTACAGACTTTTCGCGGCAGTGTAGAAGGCGAAATTTTGTACGAGTCATGCGGTACGGGTGGCTTCGGCTACGATCCGCTC
>DAISJE010000228.1:0-7176 GCA_036821665.1 Bryobacteraceae bacterium
AGTCCTTCCAGACAGCGGCGTGCGTATGCGTGCCGTGCCCGTATGTAGCGTTCGAAATGGGAATAAGAATGAATTTGGCGTGAGGCATTCTCGTCACCAGTTTTTCAGCGATGCCAAGCTCGGGTGGATTGATGAAGTCATCGGCGGAATTAATCCAGAGAACCGGCGCGGTGATGGTGTTTAGTTTTGGCTCCGGATTGTAGTTGCGCGACGCATCGACGTAATAAAGGAAATCGTTGGCGTCAGTGTGAGCGATGAGGCGATCCAGCGTACGATCGACGTAAGCCTCCGCCAAGGCTCGCGTCGGATAATTTTTCTGCATCAGCAGCGGTGCAGAACCGGCAATGAGAATGAGATCATTAGCGCCGCGCAGCCCTTCGACAGGTTCGGTCGTGTAATTCCCGTTCTTCCAGGCGGGATCTTTTCGGATGATCTGCATCGACATGTAGCGCCACATGCGGTTTCGCCCGGCGAGCTCCACCGGCAGGCAGGCAAAGGGCGCAAGCGCATCAGAGAACGTCGGGTATGTCTCGCCCCAAACGAACGATTGCATGCAGCCCATTGAGGTTCCGAGGATGAGGCGCAGGTGATCGACCTGAAGGCCATCGACTAGCATGGTGTGCTGCGACGCGACCATATCGTCGTAATCGTAATGGGGAAAGCGCATCCGCAATCCATCTGAGGGCTTGCTGGATTCTCCGTGACCGATGTCGTCGGGAAGAATGATATAGAACTTTCGGATATCGAGCGGCTGACCGGGTCCGAAGAGAACGTCTGAGAATACCGGATTGAGCAACGAATGCGCACTCCCGCCGGTTCCATGGAGAAGCAGGACCGCATTGTCGGTGTGCCCTGCGCTATTGCGGTGCGGCTCGCCGAGCGTGAGATAGTGCAGTCTAAGTTGGGGAAGCGTTTCGCCCGAGCCAAAACGGAAATTCTTAATGATGTAGACGCCATCCTTGGCGGGCCATTTGGTTTGCGCCTGGGCGCAGATTAGCGCTGCGAAACCGGTGAGTACAGCAAGACGAGTGATCAATTGGACTCCTGAAGTAATAACTATTCCGCCCATCAAGAAGTCGGGCCACTGCCGGATAACTTATCAATAGACGCTGTGTTCGGCGATCGCTTCGACAACCGGCTGCATGACGTAATGGACTAAAGGCGGCCAGAACGCCGCTTCGTTGCCGGCGTCCAGGGCCTGACCGTTTCGAACAACGATCAAATCTAAACTGGGAACAACCAGTAGCATCTGATGCCCGGCTCCGGCGCCGCCGAATGCGTCTTTCGGAAGTCCTTCCCATCCGCCATTCGTATTGATCCACCAGCAGAGGCCCGAGGCCGGTGCATTCTTGTCGAGTGGACCGTGCGCAATCGGCGTACCGGCATAAACCAGCGCTCGATTGACCCATTCGCGAGCGATCAACTGCCGGCGTCTCCATTCGCCATGCCGCAGCATCAGCAAGCCGAGTTTCGCAGTTGAGCGCGCGGTGAAGGCCGCTCCGCCCCAATTGGCATACATGCTCATTCGGTCCGTATCATACGGGCGTCCGTACCCGATTGACCACTCTGAGTCTCGAATCCCGAGCGGCTGCATAATCCGTTCTCTCAGTAGAGCTTTGATATCAGATAGCGGGGTCCCTCGCAGGCTTACCGTGATCGCGTAGGAGAGTGCGGCCATTCCCGGATTGCTATATTCAAAGGCCGTTCCTGGTTCGAAGAGCACCGGCGCCTGGCGGACCGCGATAACGAACGGATTCGGGTCGCGACGCCAGAATGCCCCTTTCCAGCCCGCCAGCTTGTTGTGCGGGATGCCGTGTTCTTCCGCATCTTCGATACCCGATGTATGGGTTGCGAGTTCGCGAATTGTGATGCGCTTCTTCAGCGGGTCGCTTTTCCAAAATGGAATGTATTTTGAAGCAAGATCGTCCGGCTTGATGCGACCCTCGTTCATGGCGCTCAGAAGCGATAGGCCTCCGACGAGTGCCTTGGCGAGTGAAGCCGTTCCTTGTAGCGTTTCCGGACCCTGACCGGGCGCATACCATTCGCAAACAATTCGCCCGTGGCGTACGACAAGAAATGCAGTTGTCCGCCGTCGGGCAAGGTCGTGCTGAACGGCATCAAGCTTGACTGCATCAAAGCCGGCCGCGGCAGCGCTCGTCCGCCGCCATTCACGTTGCGCCCGCGACTGCAAGGGCGAGATTGCGACGGCGAGGAGCAGAAGCGCAATCTTGTTTTTGCGATGAAAGCCTTGCCGGCGTGTGGGGAACCACGTGTTCACATTGACATTTGAAAGAGAACTCATGGTTTTCTTCGGCCGTAGCGTCAGTGGCTTGATGCTATTCGTAGTCTATTTGTGGTTGAAGGTTGAGCCGACGTTAACCAAAATCCGAATCATTTCGGCTCGCAAAGCAACCCAGACCAAAATCCGTCAATATGAAGAGGGTACATGAACGACAAGCTAATGCCCGATGACGCGCCGGCTGAAGTCGATTTTTCCAAAGGAGTTCGGGGATTTCATCACATTCCTCCCAAAGCGAAGGTCTTCGTACCGGCTTCTATAGAGCGGGAGGTGTGGGAGTATTTTTCGGGGAAGGCCGAAGAGAAGGGCATAGGACTTTCGGAGCTCTTGAGTGAAGTACTTAAGCGCGATATCGAGATTAATGAGGCGCTGAAGTAATTTCGCGGCCGCTAACGTTAGGACTCATTCAGGGACCGGGCAGCTTGCAGATGCTCGGTAGCTCGCGGCTTCAGAAGATGAGAACACGTTCGAGTTGGAGGCAGTCGTCGAGTTGGAGGAATTGTTTCTGGCGGAGAGAGTGGGATTCGAACCCACGTTAGAGTTTCCCCTAAACACGCTTTCCAAGCGTGCGCCTTCAACCACTCGGCCATCTCTCCACGTTACGCCGTCGCCACGCTGAAAACCGCGGGCTCATCCGATGAATCTGCTGGCGAATCAGCACTGGGAGGCTTTAAAATCGCCTCCAGTGTAGCATCGGGTTTCCGCCCTTACGCTAAATCGAATTTCTCGTGATGCAGCGTAAAGTCTCCGGTGACCAGTACCGGGCGGTGCAGAATTTCCTCCAATTCCTCGAGATACTGGTTGTCGCTGGCCTTCAGCACTTTTGCAACATCGGGATGGACCCGGAGCAGCACGTCCTTTCCCTCAATTGCCTTCGCGATCTTCTGCGCCTCCACCAGAATCTCGCCAATAATCGTCTGTACGCTCTTTACATATCCCGCTGCTTCGCAATACGGGCACGGGGCGCACAGCGTTCGCTCCAGGCTTTGCTTTACTCGCTTACGTGTAATCGCCACCAAGCCAAAGTCGTTGAACTGCAGAATCTTGTAAGGGGCTTTGTCGGCGTGCATCGCCTCTTCCAACGCCTGCATCACTTTTTGACGATTCTTTCGTTCGTCCATGTCGATGAAGTCGACTACAATGATGCCGCCCAGATCGCGCAGGCGAATCTGGCGCACAATCTCCTTCACCGCTTCAATATTGGTCTTGACAATCGTGTCCTCCAGCCGGTTGGATTTCCCTACATACTTACCGGTATTGATATCGATTGCCACCAGTGCCTCGGTCTGGTTAATGACGATATAGCCGCCGGACTTTAGCCAGACTTTAGGACGCAGAGCCTTTTCCAGTTCCTGCGTGATGTTGAAAGCGTCGAAGATGGGAGCCTGCCGCGTGTACATTTTCACGCGATTCACCAGCGCCGGCTGGAAGCGCTGCATGAATGTTACGACATTCTCATAAAGCTCTTCGTTGTCCACCCAAATCGCCTTAAATTCATCCGTGACCTGATCGCGCAGAATACGCTGCACAATATCGAGATCGTGATGAAGCAACACCGGGGCAGGACGCTTCTCGGCTTTCTGGCGGATGTCGAGCCAGAGGCTATAGAGGAAATTCATATCAGCCGCGATTTCCTCTTCCGCCACTCCCTCGCCCGCCGTTCGAACGATAAAGCCGCCCGTTGTACCGGCACGATGCGCTTGTAAAATTCGCTTCAGGCGCTGACGCTCTTCCTCGCTGGAAACCTTGCGCGAAACACCCAGATGGCTCACGCTTGGCATAAAAACGACGTAGCGGCCCGGAAGCGCAATATGCGAAGTGATGCGCGCTCCTTTTTGCCCAAGCGGCTCTTTCGCAATTTGAACGATTATTTCCTGGCCCGGCTTCAAGAGGTCCGAAATCGACGGCAGCGCCCGCTCGGCGCCAGCAGCCGAATGCTCATCGGTGCTTTCACGCGATGACTCAGATCGGCGAAGTTCGGGTTCCATTGCGGTAGCCGCTCCCGCTCCGTTTCCAGCAGATTCCGAAGCGGCCTCGGTTCTTTGCTGCTCGGGACGGTTCCCGCCACGCCTGCGGCGCATTCTGCGTGAGACCCGGTGCATGTAACGGCCGCTTTGTTCGCGAACCGTAGCGGTTTGTGAAGCGGAGGGCGATTCACTGTCTTCAATCGTTCCCGCTATCGTCCCCGTTCCGGAATCGGCGATCGGCAAAACGTTGTCCAGAATGGAATCGTCCACATCGGGGATTCCTTCCTCCGCCGCTTCCAGTTCGGCCTCTTCCGCTTCCGCTGCCTCGCTGTCCGGAAAGTCGCTTTCATGTAAGGAAGCCGGTTCAGCAAAAGTTTCGGCCAGCGTGCCCTCAACACGAATGGGAACCACATTTATAGCGGTATCTTCAGTCGAAGCAGTTGTTTCGAACGAACGGTCATATTTAACTTCTTCGATTTTTTCTTCTTCGGGGCCGGTCTCGGTTTCATCCCGGTGCCCGAAGACTTTATCCGTTATTTCGATTTCCTGAGCTTCTGTTTCCAATTCATGTTCCAGTGCTCCGCCTGGAACTTCCGTCCTTGTGACGTCATCGTGTCTGACCGGAAAATCGCTTTCGGCTTCCGGCTCTGCAAATTCCGGTTGTGGCGGCTCCTCGCCCGCGGAAGCATGCCGATATTTGGCCAGCGACTCGCCTGGTAAGACGATAACCTCCGCTTGTTCGCCTTCTTCTGCTTCCTCTTCGTGAGATTCAGACTCGGACGCCGGCGCAGTTACCGGCTGAGCATACTTATTTTCAGGAAACCCGCGGCCCCGTTGCCGCCTACGGCGTGACCGCCTGTTCCGCCTGTCGCCACGATTATTCCGGTCGACGCCCGGCTGCCCGACCGCCGGCTCACCACCTGGTAGGGGCGCGAGCGCGCCGGACTCTGCTGGCAGTGTTGCCTGCTGCGTTCCTTCCGAGGGCGCTGCGGTCTGAGCGTCCGGGGCTATCCGCTCGGCCGGCCGGTTGTGTCCGCGATCGCGACGCTCGTTACGACTCGGCTTCTCTTCAACCGTATCGATGTCTTCGTTTTCTTCGAAGAAATCGGAGACATATAGAAAGGTGTCCCGTTCCAGGCCCAAGTCGACAAATGCCGACTGCATGCCGGGAAGCACCCGGGTCACCCTGCCTTTATGAATGCTCCCGGCGAGCGAATATTCGTTGCCGCGCTGGAAGAACACCTCAACGAGTTGATCGTCTTCAAGGACTGCCGCCCTTGTTTCATGGCGATTGGACCCAATCACCAGTTCCTTACTCATGAATCACCGCCTCTAATCGGGCCGTGATGAGAGTACAAAGACTCCGGAATTGCACCGCGTCTGTCCTCGGCTTTGCAGCCGCTGTCAAACGCAAAACCTGTTTGCCGCCGGACACGGATGGAGACTCGCTCGTAACACCCGCGTCTTAGGAATACGTTAACTTCGTCCTCACTTCAGCGAAAATCTTGCCGGCAATCCGAACTCTCTTGTCCTGCTCAGTCCGACCCGTCTGTCGAGCCGGCCTCTCCAAGGCCAAGCTCATTTATTCAATCTACTAATTTACAAACCTACGCAACCGGACGCTGTTAACCAAGCCCAGCATCAGGAAAATAGACCATGTATTAGATCCGCCGGAACTCATCAGCGGTAGCGGAATACCAGTGACCGGCATACGACCAATCACCATACCCACATTCACCAATACATGAAAAAGTAACAGTGCGGCCACACCCATGCAGACATACAATCCTGCCCGGTCTGTAGCCGTTTGCGCATTCTGCACCACCTGCATAATCAGCAGAAAATACAATACAAGCGCAATTACGATACCCACGAATCCATGCTCCTCGGCGAACGAAGAGAAAATGAAGTCTGTTTGAGGAACGGGTAAAAAGCCCAAATGCGTTTGGGAGCTATCTTTTGCCCCGCGGCCCCACATGCCTCCATTACCTACTGCGATTCTGGATTGGATCACTTGAAAGCCCGTACCTTTCGGATCGCGGTCAGGATCGATGAAACTGACCAGCCTATCCTTCTGATACGGCTTAAGGAAATGATAGCCGATAGGCAGCGTGAGTAATAAGATTCCGCTAATAACCAATAAATATTTCCAACGCAATCCCGCCATCAGGATGCCACATACCAGGATGGGAAGATAGGTCAGCGAAGTCCCCAAATCCGGTTCTTTCATCACCAAAAGCGTCGGAACGCCCACATAAGCGCCCAGCTTCGCCAAATCCTTCCAGTCGAGAGTTTCCGATTTAATATCCGTCAGATACTTCGCTACCAAAAGGATGAGGACGATCTTTACAAATTCGGATGTTTGAAAGGTGAATCCGGCGACTCTGATCCACCGCGTCGAGCCGAACACATTATTGCCGATCAATGCCGTTGCCAGGAGAAGCGCCACAGAGCCTATATAGAAATAGAAAGCGCGCCCGAGCAGCATATGGTAATCCAGCATGGAGGCCGCCCACATCATGGCGAGGCCGGTGGTAACCCAGAGAATTTGTTTCCACCATGCATCCTGCCATTTTGTTCCAAGCGTTGCGCTATAGATCTGCAGCACGCCCAAGACGCATAGCGCCAATGTGACGATCAGCAATGGCCAGTCGAGATCTTTGAACGGACGGTAAACGGCCATTACTGAAGCGGTCCTTTCCGGAACGGGAAATTTAGCACGGCGGGAGCGTTGAAAAACTCGAGAGGCGCACGCTGAAGGGCCGTTTGTATCTCCGGCAGCGGCTTACCTTGTCTGGCTTTCTTATCGAAATACGCTTTTAAAACATCGCGTACGATAGGCACAGCGTTGTAGCTCTCTACCCCATGCTCGAATAGGGCCACCACCGCGATTTCCGGATTTTCCATAGG
>DAISJE010000229.1:0-7176 GCA_036821665.1 Bryobacteraceae bacterium
GGGTATGACGTCAGTTACTTTACCCACGTCGACGCAGTGCGGAACGCCAGCTTAATTGCGAATCACAAAATTTATTTATCCGTAGGTCATGACGAGTATTGGTCGGGCCCGGCACGTGCCAACGTCCAAGCCGCTTTGAACGCAGGGGTGAACCTGGCTTTCTTCAGTGGGAATGAAATGTTTTGGAAGACGCGCTGGGAGAACAGCATTGACGGATCCAATACTCCCTATCGGACTTTGGTCTGCTACAAGGAAACACTGGACAACGCCAAGACTGATCCGGCCGACCCGCCCACCTGGACCGGGACCTGGAGAGATCCGCGCTTCAGCCCTCCAGCAGATGGCGGCCTCCCGGAAAATGCGTTGACGGGAACCATCTTCGAAGTGAACGGACCGGGCAGCGATAACACGAATTTATCTATCAAAGTCCCCGAGGCCGACGGCAAGATGCGTTTTTGGCGAAATACGTCTATTGCGAATCTGGGCAGCGGTCAAACCGCTATACTGCCAGCCGGGACGTTGGGTTACGAATGGGACGTTGATGCGGATAACGGATTTCGCCCCGCCGGTTTGATCGACCTCTCTACGGCGACATACAACCTGACCACCGACTTGCTTCTTGACTACGGAGGAACTTACGGGGCGGGCACCGCCACGCATCACCTGACCATCTATCGGGCCGCGAGCGGCGCGCTGGTTTTCGGAGCAGGAACAGTGCAGTGGTCCTGGGGACTGGACAGCGATCACGATGGCGGCAATAATCCGCCCGATGTGCGCATGCAGCAGGCGACATTGAATCTATTCGCCGACATGGGGGTTCAACCGGGAAGTATACAAAGCGGGCTCGTTAGCGCCACACAGTCGAGTGACGTTACGCCGCCAACGTCCACGATCACTTCTCCGCTCGCCGGAGCGACGATTACATTCGGAAGCCTGGTTACGATTACGGGCACCGCTTCCGACATAGGGGGAGCAGTTGCCGCAGTCGAGGTGTCGGTCGATGGCGGAAAAACGTGGGATCATGCGAGCGGTCGCGACGATTGGACGTATACCTGGACCGCACTGGCTTCCGGATCGGCAACCATTATGAGCCGTGCGATCGACGATAGCGGCAATGTTGAGAGCCCGGGCCCCGGCGTAACAGTGATAGTACCCGGCCAGACGATTTCGATTGACGCGACGGCCGCTCAGGATTCACCCAACCCAAGTTTGACGATTAGCACCCCGGCATTTTCCACAAGCGCCGGAAATGAGCTGCTATTGGCATTTATTGCCACAGACTACTTGACAGGTTCCAACACAACAGTGACAGGCGTCACAGGAGGCGGATTAACGTGGGCCCTGGTCGTGCGGACGAACACGGAAAGCGGCAGCTCAGAAATCTGGCGCGCCTTTGCACCTTCGCGTTTAAGCAATGCAATTATCACAGCGACGCTATCGCAGAGTGTTGTGGCATCAATGGCAGTTAGAACTTTCACTGGCGTCGACACGTCGGGAACAAACGGGTCGGGCGCCATTGGCGCCGTCGCAAGCGGTCATGCGGCTTCGGGCGCTCCGACAGCACATTTGGTAACCACTCGAAATGGATCGTGGGTGTTTGGGGTTGGAAACGATTACGACAATGCAATCCTTCGAACGCCGGGAAGCGGCCAAACGGTTTTCCATCAGTACTTATCTACTGCGGGAGACACGTACTGGATGCAAATGGAAAATGCCGAAACAGGTCTGAGCGGAACGACAGTAACACTGAACGACACCCAACCTACAGGTGATCGATATAACTTCAGCATCGGTGAGATTCTACCGGCTACTGCACCGACATTCAGCATTTCTGGCACGATCACTCCCGCGGCGGCGGGCGCCTCGACGACGATGAACCTGAGCGGCTCGGCCACAAGCACGGCACCGGTCGACCAGTCGGGGAATTATTCGTTTTCCAATCTGGCGAACGGCAACTATACCGTAACGCCGAGCAGCTCTAATTTCACGTTTACCCCGATCAGTCAAGCAGTCACGGTAAATGGAGGAAATCTGACCGCTGTCAATTTTTCAGCGACGGCGGTGCCGACGTTCAGCGTTTCGGGCAACGCGGGTGTCGCCGGAGCCACGGTTGCGTTAAACCCATCGGGCGAAGGCGGCACGAAAACGACAACTACAAGTGATGGTTCCGGCAACTACAACTTCCCGCAAGTGGTGAACGGCAGCTACACAGTGACGCCGAGTCTTAGCGGGGCCACCTTTACTCCCCCTAGCCAAAGCGTGACGGTGAATGGCACGAATATTTCCGGCGTGAATTTCAGTGTTGTGGTCGAGCCAACATGGAGCATTTCCGGCACGATCACACCGCTCCCTGCCGGCAGCGGCGTAACAGTGACGCTTAGCGGCGCAGCGACCGCGACTGCACAAACCGACTCCTCCGGCAATTACACATTTCCAAATCTCCTCAATGGCAGCTACACCATCACGCCAAGCAAAGCAGGCGTGACGTTTACTCCGGCGAGTTTGCCCATCACAGTAAGTGGCGGCAATGTAGCCGGCGCGAATTTTACGGCAGCACAATCCACGGCAATTGCGATTGACAGCAAGGTTTCGGTGGATCGATCCACACGCAGCACAACCAACAGTTTGCAAATTTCTACAAGTTCCAGCAATGAGCTTTTACTGGCCTTTATTGGTGCAGACTACTTAAGCGGCGCAAATACAACGGTGACAAAGATTGCGAGTACGGGGCTGACGTGGGTGCTGGTCAAGCGGACGAACGTTCAAAGCGGCACATCCGAGATATGGAGGGCGTTTGCACCCTCGCCGTTGAGCAATGTTACGATCACGGCCACGCTTTCAAAAAGCGTGATCTCTTCCATGACGGTAGTGAGTTTCACCGGCGTGGATCCATCCGGCACAAACGGGTCTGGAGCCATTGGCGCCACCGCGACAGCGAACGCGAAAACAGGCGGGCCCAACGCGAGCCTCACTACGACCCGCAACGGTTCCTGGGTATTTGGCGTTGGAAACGATTTCGATAATGCCGCAGCTCGAACACCCGCAAGTGGGCAGAGCTTAGTGCATCAGTATTTGGCCACAACCGGCGATACGTATTGGGTACAGATGCAAAACAGCCCGACACCGCTGAGCGGCACTATCGTAGGCATTCAAGATACTGCGCCGACAACGGACCGTTACAACTTGAGCATCTGCGAAATACTACCGACACCGTAGCTGGCGGTTCGATCAAATCAACAAACCGGAAAGACGGGGCTGATGGAACGCCCCTGACCGACACTAAAATTTTGGATTACTTCCTAGTGTGGTATTTCGGAACTTTCTATAGCAAACAGGCAACGAATTTCCGAGTCGTGCGTTGATCCTGCATGACGCCTACGATGAGACAGGCACGACTACCGCTCGCGCGTTCAGCGTGCCTCGGTATAGAGCCGTGCCGTTGCGCTCAGGACAGCCGAGCCAGTCCCGCTGTTCGAGTCCCGTTTTGCACATTGCATGTGTGAACACGGTAGCTTACCGATTTTCCTGACTTTGGAAGTCAAACACGATACGGTGCTCGGCGGCAACAGGCTTACCGTGAAGAGTGGCTGGTTGGAAGGTCCATTGCCGGGCGGCTGCAATGGCAGCATTTAAGATCAACCCAGTGGTTTTCCCTGCGTTCGGGACGGGTCTCACATCCTTCACGTGGCCCGCTTCGTCGATTGATACCTGGATTTCAACCTTACCGGCTTGTGCGGCCAATCCCGGTCCGGCCATTTTGAGGTCGGGCATTACCTGCCTCAGCGGTCGCGCTGGAACATAAGCAGTGACGGTGTGGACAAGGGATGAAGGCCCAGGCACCGATTTCGCGACGGGCGGTTTCGCAGACGTTAAGTTTCTAGCCGAAGCCGCTGAGGGCACCGGCACGGTTACGTGTGCGGGTGGCACCGGAAGGGCGGAAAAAGAAGGTGACGGTAAAGCGGCGTATGTTGTCGCCGCAAGGTCAACTTTCAAGTCGGGTGCGCGCGGCTGCTGCCGGCTGCGCTGCGAGCGCAGGATTTCTCGCGGCGGGATATAAGCGGGAGCCTTGAACGGCGTTCGCGCGGGCATCAATGGATGCGTCGAATCAAGGCTCGCAGAAGTGCGCGGCGGGCTGCTCGCGCCTGGAGTATGTTTTGGGATCACGGGTTGAGTAGGAGATGCGACCGGCGCTTCGGCTAAATCTGCGCGTGGCAAAATGACGCGCACCGATTCGGCTATCGAATGTCCGGCGTTTAAGGTAATCTCGAGCCGAAATTGAATATCCGAGCCACTCGGAAAGTAAGTAAGAGCGCCGGAGTGCAATTGCACGCTATCGATCGTTAATTGCTTCGATACAGGGCCATCCGTGATGGTGAGCAGTCCTTGCTGCGCTCGGACTCGCTCCATCACGCTTCGATTCCAGGTGAGATCCAACTGGCCGTCGGCGGCGCGAGCAACCTTGAGACCTACCTCCGGATTGATTGCGACCGGACCAATCCGCTCCAGCAACCGCGTTCTCAAAGCCGGAAATGCAAAGTAGGTAGCCGTACCGGAGGCAGCAGCAATGACAGCGAAACAGGTAAAGGCGACCAGGGGAAACGAAAAGCGTTTGGCGGGAGGCAATAGCGGTGCCGCAGATTGAGACTGCTCCGGAGCATGCGGTTCCCGTAAAAGCTGCGCGTCCGCAACAACGTTTACATTGCCTGGCAGCGCTGCTCGATCTTGTGATTGCTCTGAAGCGCTGGTTAATGCAATCTTTTGGAGCTGGTCAGCCTTTTCCCCGGTATGTGGATGATGATCGAGAGCGAGGAATGGCACTTCGAGATCGCTCCCGTCTGTTTGAAGCCGGCCATTCTGCCAAAAGAAGAAGGCGCCAACGCAAATGCCCATTTCAAACGGGCGAATGAGCAGAAAAACGAACTCGGGACTGCGGAGATATTTGCTAATTAGATTTTGATCTTCCGCGCTAAGGCACAAGCCATCTCGAACATGACTTCGAAAATAGCCGACCGGTTTCAGGCCGTCCGGATGGCTGCGCTTGATCGCTTCTTCCAAGTTTCGGGCATCCGACGGAAGCGTGTTGTAGAGTGGACCGCTGGATTCGATTAATTGGGCATCTTCGACGACTACAGCACGATCTAGTATTTTGCCCCAAAGAATGCCCCCAATCTCCGATTCGGGCTTCGCCTTTATGCACCGTAGAGCTTTATCCGAGAGGAGCCGCAAGGGCGCCGGGTGCATACGGATCTGCGTGTCGCGAAAAGGATGTTGCCAGCAGCCGTAGCTATCTGAGCCGGGCGGCACGTCGCAAATGGTCGAGTGGACGTCACCGGATTCCATCGCGTCTGGCGATGCAATCGTATACCCAAAACAAAGAGGTATAGATAGCGGCTACTGAGCCGCTACAAGCGGCCCGAGGGGCCCGCGCGGCGCAAGGTGCCGCCCACAAAGCGGGCATAGCGCCCGCCCCACCGGGAACGGCCAACAGGAAATGTCCAAACTTCAGGTAGCGGCTACTGAGCCGCTACAAGCGGCCCGAGGGCCCGCGCAGCGCAAGGTGCCGCCCACAAAGCGGGCATAGCGCCCGCCCCACCGGGAACGGCCAACAGGAAATGTCCAAACTTCAGGTAGCGGCTACTGAGCCGCTACCTGAACAATCGGGGCAACCGACGGAACGCCCGCGCTATTCACCAGGAACAACATGTAATAGCCCGGAGGAGCGCTATAACCGTTGGCTGGAGCCGTGACGGTGAGACCGCCGGGACCTTGCTGGAAGGACAGCGGAACATAACGGGTGTTCTGATCAAAGGCATGGGTAACGGCCCCAGTCCGGATCAGCACCACTTTAGCGATGCTGGCTGCATCAGGGGTGGAAACAGCGAAGTTGTTTCCGTAAATTATTTTGCCGGGCGCTTGCGTCATGCTAGGCCGCGCACCTTTGAACAGGTAAGGCGGCGAAAAGAACTCAGCATTTGTTTCGTTCGGCACGTTTCCAAAATCGGCGCCCATGCCGGAGACTAGCACGCGGCCATCGGGGAGCAGCAGTGCAGTTGAGTGGTATTCGCGAGGAGTACGCATGGCCGACATGGTCGTCCAGGTCTGCGTTTGCGGTGACCACAGTTCTGCCGGGTAAACAGCCTTAGAGATGTCGCCGCCGTTTTTGTCCGCTTCGCCCCCTGTCACCAGAACGGTTCCATCGGGTAGGCTCGTAAGATTCAGGAAGCTGCGGGCGTAGGCCATGGAAGGGGTTTGTTGCCAAGCCGGTGTAGGCTGGGTCATATCGAGCACGAACGTCGTATTCGAGGACGGTCCTGTCATTTGGCTATCGGCCGCGCTGCCGGCCTTCATGATCTTATCGGGGAGATACATCTTTGCGCTCCCGCCGTCGTAGATGGTCGGATCCACAACCGACCATGTCTGCGTGTTGAGATCGAGGATATCGGTGACCGTTGCATATTCCGATCCACCTACATGGATCACTCGTCCGTCAGACAATTGAAAAATGAACGGATACGTTTCGAAGGGGTTATTCGCGTTCGTCAGCTTTGTCCAAGCATTCGTCGAGGGATCGTAGATCTCCGGAATACCGGCATTTGTGTGATCGGTGGTCTGCCATCCCGCCGTGACCAGCACGCGGCCGTCGGATAAGGGTGTTGCGGTCGGATACCAACGCTTGTAGGACATCTTTGGAACAGAGGTCCAGGTATTCGTTGCAGAATCGAAGATTTCCGCGGTCGCGATCCCGATAGAACCGTCGCCGTCGCCATAACCGCCGACTACGAGAATGCGGCCATCGGCCAACGCCGCGTGTCCCGAGCAGAACACATCCTGCGTGGTCGAGATGCTGGTAAAAATGTTATTCGTGTAATCCCATACAGTTGGCGATGCGCCGTCCTGATAGAAAAGGATTTTATTGTTCGGGAGCAAGATCAGGTTAACGGCCACGGCCGGTGTCTGGATGGGGGATGACCAACTCCCGACAACGGCAGGATTACCGGAGTTATCGACCGTAACCGTGATCGGCGTTGAGGTAGTGGTCAATCCAGCCGAATTGCGTGCTGTCGCAGCCAAAGTGTGTGTACCCGGACTGGCGGTCGTTGTGTCCCAAGTCATGATGAAGGGAGCGACAGTGATCTCCGCGCCCAGACTGATTCCGTCGAGCTGAAACTGCACGCC
>DAISJE010000230.1:0-7153 GCA_036821665.1 Bryobacteraceae bacterium
ACCGTGTATCTTTGGGTAGAGCGAAAGCAGATTCCCCATCTCCGCGTGATGGGCCGCAACATCCGATTCCTGCAATCGGAGTTGGAGCCTTTCCGCGCGCAATTCAAACAGGAGGTGGTGAAATGGCAAGACCAGTAAAACATGATGGGAGCTTATACAAGCGCGAAGGATCGAAGGTCTGGTGGATGCGGTACCGCGACAAAGAGGGTGTCCGCCAGCGCGAATCGACCTTTACGGAAGATTGGGACGAAGCGCAGAAGCGTCTCAGAGAGCGCCTGCAAGCTCGAGACAACAACACGCTGCCCGCGCTGCGCCGAGGACAGGATCTTAAATTTGGCGAATGGTCGGACTTTTATTTGGAGAATTTCTCCAAGCCGCCGTTCCGCGCGCCCAAAACCCACGAGGTGAACCAGCGCGCGCTGAAGCACCTGAGAAAAATGTTCGAGAACACCAAACTCGCTGAACTCACAGCTGACGATATCGAGATGTATCTTCACCGGCGGCTGAAGCAGCGGGCAGTGGTGAAGACGAAGGACGGATTCATAGAGAAGCATGTGCTGAAGGCAACGACTGTGCATCAGGAGCTAAGAGTGGTCCGCCGCATGCTGAATGTGGCGGTCCGCAAGAAGTTTCTGTTTGCGAATCCATGTGCGGGTGTAGAGTTTCCGGCGAGGGTCGATGGGTTGTTCCGGCCGCATTATATGACGTGGTCGGAGCAGCAGAAGATCGAATTCAGCGCGCCGGAGTACCTGCGCAATGTCATCCGGATCATCACCGAAACGGGACTACGGATCTACAAGGAGCTGGCTCCGATGAAAAAGGATCAGCTTGATCTTGAGAATCGAATCGTTTGGATTCCGGATTCGAAGACTCCGAACGGGATAGCGGAAGTTCCGCTCACCGACATTGCGATTGACGCGTTTCGGAGTCAACTTGCGATCTCAGGGCCAGGGCCGTTCCTGTTCCCCAGCGACGAAAATCCAGACGGTCATCAGAAAAGTTTTAAGACGGTCTGGCATGCGACGTTGCGAAGGGCGGGCGTTTCCTATTTTCGTATCTATGACCTTCGTTCCACGTACGCCACGCGGCTCAGTGCCGGCGGGGTTGCAGACGAATGGGTCACGCAACTGCTTCGGCAGGGCGATGCGAAGGTGTTCAAGAAGTACTCGCAAATGAAGCTACAGATGAAGCGCGAGGCGCTGGCGAAACTCAACCGGAAGGCGAACGAAACCGGTCCGGGTTTTGGCACAGCACAGGGCCAGTCTGAGCCGGGTTTTGGCACAGTTTTGGCACAGTAAGGCAAAGGATCAGCGAAAACGATGGAAAGCAGATCGAACAAGTCCTTTGGAATCAGCAGGAGGTTTGGTAGGGGCGGCTGGACTCGAACCAGCGGCCACCTGCTTAGAAGGCAGGTGCTCTATCCACCTGAGCTACGCCCCCAATTTTGCGCGACGGGCGAAGCATGCCTCGCCCCTACCAGTCTATTCAATGATCGCGAGTAGGTCGTGCGACTCGACCGTATCGCGCGCTTTCACAGCGAGCTCTTTGACGGTACCGGCAATTGGCGCATAAATGCTTGTCTGCATCTTCATCGCCTCGATTACAAGAAGCCGGTCGCCCTTCTTCACTGGTTCACCCGGTTCGACGTGCAGCATTGTTACAGCGCCCGGAATCGGTGCGCCCACCTCGCCGGCTTTCGAGGGATCCGCTTTGCGCCGTGCGGCCACTTCCTGCTTGAACGATTTATCCCGGATTTCCACTTCGCGTGGCTGCCCGTTCAACTCAAAGAATACGGTTCGCATTCCGTCGGCCCTCACCTCGCCAACAGTGAGGAGCCGGATGATGAGGATTTTTCCGCGTTCCAGTTCGATGGTTACTTCGTTTCTTTCGGCAAGCCCGTACAGAAACTGCGGTGTTGGAAGAATCTCCAGCTCTCCGTACTGCGCGCGAGCAGCGGCGAATTTCGTAAACACATCCGGATACATCAAGTAGCTGAGCAGGTCGGTCCGGCTCGTCGAGCCGGTCTGTTGGCTAACTTTGGAAGCAGCCAGATTGAAATCGACGGGCGGCAATTGTGCGCCGGGACGGCCCTCCATGGGCTTTCGGCCGTGTAGGACCAGCTGTTGTAATTTCGGTGGCCAGCCGCCTTCCGGTTGCCCCAGCGATCCCATGAACATGTCTACGACGGAATTAGGTAACGTAAGCTGGCGATCCGGCAAAAGATTTTCCAGATCGTTAACGGTCAGGTCGTGGCTGATCAGGTATAGGGCTAGATCGCCCACAACCTTGCTCGATGGCGTCACCTTCACGATATCGCCGAAAGCCATGTTCACGTCGGCATACATACGCGCGATTTCAGGCCAGCGTCCACCCAGGCCCATCGCTTCGGCCTGCGCTTTCAGATTCGTGTATTGGCCGCCCGGCATCTCGTGGATGTAGACGTCCGCCGTGCCCGATTTAGGCGCCTGGTCAAAGGGAGTATAAAAGGTCCGCACCGCCTCCCAGTAATCGGAGCAGCGGTTCAGCGCGTCGAAGTTGAGTTGGGTATCGCGCTCGGTATGCGCCAGCGCCGCTACAATCGAGTTGAGATTCGGCTGGCTGGTGGTGCCGCTCATCGCCGAGATAGCGCCATCAGCAATGTGCACTCCTGCCTCTGACGCTTTCAAGACCGTCGCCGCATTTACCCCGCTGGTGTCATGCGTATGCAAATGAATGGGCACGCCGACTTCTTCGCGCAACGCCTTAACCAATTTGTAAGCTGCGTACGGGCGCAGCAGTCCGGCCATGTCCTTGATGCCGAGAATATGCGTGCCCATGCGCTCAAGTTCCTTTGCCAAGCGCACGTAATACTGGAGCGAATACTTGTCTCTGGCGGGATCAAGTATGTCGCCGGTGTAGCAGATGGCCGCTTCACAAAGCCTGCCAGTGTTCAGCGTTGCCTCCACCGCTACCTGCATATTGGGTAGCCAGTTGAGCGAATCGAAAATGCGGAACACGTCAATACCCTGCAGGGCCGCTTCGCGAATGAATTCGCGAACGACGTTATCCGGATAAGCGGTGTAGCCCACTGCATTCGATGCACGCAACAGCATCTGGAAACAGATGTTCGGGATTTCTTCGCGTAACGCTTGCAGCCGCTTCCAAGGATCTTCCATCAGGAAGCGCATCGAGACATCGAAGGTCGCGCCGCCCCACATCTCCAGGCTGAAGAGTTGAGGAAGCTCCCGGGCGACGTAGCCGGCGATGCGCAACAGATCGTACGATCGGACCCGGGTGGTCAGCAGCGATTGATGAGCGTCGCGAAACGTTGTGTCCGTCATCAGTAGCTGCGGCTGCTGAAGGATCCAGTCTGAGAACTTTTTCGGGCCGAGCCGGTCGAGTAATTGGCGCGTCCCCTCCGGCGGCGTAACGACAGACGAATGCGGAATCGGCGGCTCGCGCAGCACTGTCGGTTTGGGCCGGTTGGCTACTTCCGGATTGCCGTTTACAATCACGTCCGCGAGGTAGCGCAGAAGCTTAGTTGCGCGGTCACGGCGCGGCTGAAATTTAAACAGCTTCGGCGTTTCATCCAGAAAGGACGTCGTCACTTCGCCGGATTGAAATTGAGGATGGTTGACGACGTTCTCTAAAAACGGAATATTCGTTTTTACGCCGCGAATACGAAACTCGCGTAAGGCGCGGTCCATGCGCTGGCAGGCCTGCTTGAAATTGCTCCCCCAAGCCGTTACCTTGACGAGCAGTGAATCGTAGTATGGCGAGATCACTGCGCCGCCGTAGGCGGATGCGCCGTCGAGCCGAATGCCGAATCCCGCGGGCGACCGGTACGTATGAATCTTGCCGTAATCCGGAGTGAAGTTATTCGCGGGATCTTCCGTTGTCACGCGGCATTGCAGGGCCGTTCCGTGCAAGGGGATCTCATTTTGTGGAGGCAGTCCAATCTCATCACCGTGCAGTGTTAGACCTTGCGCCACCTGAATCTGCGTCCGGACGATATCGACTCCGGTGATCATTTCCGTCACCGTGTGCTCTACCTGAACACGTGGGTTTACTTCGATGAAGAACCACTCGAATGTGTCGGCATCGACTAGAAATTCGACCGTTCCGGCATTGTAGTAACTTGCGGCTCGCGCCAGCTTTACGGCGGCATCCGCAAGCGCGTGGCGCACCGCGTTGGGGAGCCCGATAGCGGGTGCCACCTCAACAACCTTTTGGTGCCTTCGCTGTACGGAGCAATCGCGCTCGTAAAGATGCAATATGTTGCCTTGCTTGTCCCCGACAATTTGAATCTCGACGTGCTTGGCGCGCCGTATGTAGCGTTCCAAAAACACTGCGGGATTGCCGAATGCCGCGCCTGCCTCCTGGCTCGCCTCCTGCAGCTTTCCCGGTAACTCAGCAGCTGAGTCGACGACGCGCATGCCCCGTCCGCCGCCTCCGAATGCTGCTTTGATGATGAGAGGAAAGCCAATCTGAGCTGCGACTTGCCCAACGTCAGTACTGCTCGGGTCGACGGGATTTTCCGTTCCGGGGACCACGGGAATTTGGGCGCGTTGGGCCAGTTTCCGCGCCGCCGTTTTGTCGCCGAGCATTTGGAGAATGTCGGCGCTTGGTCCGACAAAGGTGATGCCGGCGCGTTCGCATGCGAGGGGAAGTGCCGGATTTTCAGATAAAAAACCGTAGCCGGGGTGAATCGCATCCACCTCTTTCTCGACTGCCAGCGCTACGATCCCATCGACATCCAGATACGCTTGAACCGGTCCTTTGCCTTCGCCGATCAGGTAGGCTTCATCGGCCTTGAAGCGATGAAGGCTAAGGCGGTCTTCCTGTGAATAAACCGCGACTGTGCGCAGACCAAGTTCGTTCGCGGCCCTCAAAATTCGAATTGCAATTTCACCGCGATTTAAGGCTAGAAGTTTCCTCATCGAAAAGCGGGTGGGAAGCTAAAGGTTAGCATGCGAAGGCACGGAAATCGGTCTAAACGCAGGCATTAGACAGAATAGTAGAATGCGAACCAAACGCGGGTTTGTGATTTTTCTTGCCAGTCTGGGCTGGATAGCTGGGTCGTTGTGCAATGCGCAGAAGAATGACTACAACAATCCCAAAAGCTGGCTGTGCAGGCCGGGCCGGACCGATGCTTGTTCGGGGATTCTGACTGCGACGGTGATCGACGCTGACGGCAGCCGATCGCAGCGGACCTACAGGCCGGACCCAAATGCACCAATCGACTGCTTCTATGTGTATCCGACGGTCTCGCGTGAGCCGACCGGAAATAGCGATATGACTCTCGGAGAGGAAGAAGAACAGGCTGCGCAAAACCAGTTTGCGCGGTTCAGTGAGGCGTGCCGGACATACGCGCCGCTTTACCGGCAAGTGACGCTCGCAGGACTGCGCGGCCAAGCGCACATCAATGCCGCGCTCGCGTATGGGGACGTCTTGGACGCATGGAAAAGTTATCTGGCGCACGACAACGGCGGACGAGGCGTTGTATTAATCGGGCACAGCCAGGGAGCAAGAATCTTAAAGCATCTGATCGCCACGGAGATCGACGGCAAACCACAACAATCGAAGCTCGTGTCTGCGATCTTGCTTGGAACCGATATAGAAGTTCCCAAGGGGCGCGCCGTCGGTGGCACATTTCGCACGATCCCTTTGTGCGAAAGACGGCAGCAAACCGACTGCCTGATCGCGTATTCGAGTTTTCTTGCCGCTGCGCCTCCTGGAGAACACGCTGAGTTTGGTGTATCACATGGCGATTCGGTATACGTTTGCGTAAATCCCGGCATGCTTACGGATGAGGGGAAACTGGATGCTGAACTGCCCACAGTCGGAGAAGTGAAGCAGATGCTTGGGACGACTTTCGTCGAGAATCCGGGAATGTTTTCCGCGAAATGTGTAGCGACCGGAAATCTGTCGTATCTCGCCATATCGATTGGCGAAGGAGCCGGAAGCAGGCGAGTGAAAGAAAGTTTCAGGGCGATTCAGGAGAGCCTACCCGGTTGGGGGCTGCATATTTTAGATGTCAACCTGGCGCTCGGGAATTTAGTGGATCTGGCGCGAACGCAAGGCACAGAATGGATAGCGGCCCAGAAAAATTCGCATTGAAACCGGCAGCCACTTGAAGTTCCCATAGAATTCGCGTCCCGCCAACCCACTCAAAAAGGGTATATAGTAGATCACACAAGGGGGATCACATGGTCTCTTCTACGGTCTGGCGTCCGGCCGCAGCGTTTTTGGCACTTTGCCTAGTTTCGGGCATTGCCGGCGCGTCACAACAAAACCCGCTTTCATCGTCGGATCTTCGGGCATCCGCGAACGTTCCTTCGCTAAGCAGCCCCGCAACACCCCCGCTTACACCTGAGTTGCGTGGCGATATCTACATGGCGCGCAAGATGTATCGAGAGGCCATCGACATGTATCGAGAGGGCCCCAATACCGCCGTCCTGGCGAATAAAATCGGAATCGCGTTCCACCAATTGCTTCTGCTGGATACCGCTAAGAAGCAGTACGAACGCGCCATTAAGCTGGATCCAAAATATCCGGAGGCGATCAACAATCTCGGAACCATCTACTATGCGCAGAAGAACTACAAGCGGGCGATCAAATATTACAAGCGGGCGATCAAATGTGGTAATCCAAGCGCCTCCATATACGCTAATCTCGGTGCTGCCTACTTCGGGCGAAAGGACTATAAGCACGCCACTGTGTATTACGAAGAGGCTCTGAAACTGGATCCCGACGTATTCGAGCATCACAGCACATTCGGCACCCTGATGCAGGAACGAACAATTGAGGAGCGGGCGAAATTCCATCTATACCTTGCCAAAATGTACGCGCAATCCGGAAAGAACGATCGCGCAATAATCTATTTGCGCAAGGCGTTGGAAGAAGGCGTAAGGGATCGCAAAAAGATTCCTGATATGCCTGAGTTCGCTTCGCTGAAAACTAGTGCAGCGTTCAAAGAGCTCCTCGCGGAAAATCCAAAACCCTTGTAGAGGTTACGACTGCGCCTCAAAGCCTTCTCGTTTCTTTGCTGCCTGATTTTTTCGAGTTGCTCACATCGCCAAACTGCTACGTTTGAGCGCTTGGCCATTTTGCCGGCGAACATACTCGTAGATAACGATGCGGCCGGCTGGATGGGCTTGGGTATTCCGATTGC
>DAISJE010000231.1:0-7135 GCA_036821665.1 Bryobacteraceae bacterium
GCGGGGTTCACTCTTGCTTCCCGCCTTCGAGCGCCACTATACCTTCAGCTAGTTTGCCGATGATCGGACAGATGATTCGCGCCTTCGGCGCGGATGAGGTTGCTCTCCTCCGGCTCGTGTCCAAAAAACTACGTTCTTAGATGACTGATGACATCCATTTCGTCGTGCTCCCCGTTTCCACTGTGCATTTTGACTACGCTGGTCTCGTCACCGTAGGAAACGGAATACGTGCTCGGTCCACCGAACGCCTCGGCCCAATAGGCAGCAAGTCGCTCAACATGCTGCGGATGGAAACCGTGACTGAACGCATGGCTGACTACTTCGTCGGACATCACCCGACGATGCCAGGCGCCGGCAAGACGGCGCAGACCCTCGTGGCCACCCGCCGCCTCGAATACAGTGCGCATGCCTTCCATAATGACAATGGTTGTCCATGGCAGCAGGTTGCGGCGGCGGGTTCAACCGCAGTAACGCAATCCGCGCCAATGGATGGCAGCCCGAAAGTTGCCCGACTTTCGATACACTGCTGTGCCAATTTCCGAATCGCGACCACGCTGTATGTGATCCGGACACAACGCCTCCGGATGGCAAGTCGGAAGCCAGGGTACCTAGGGTTAAGCGGCCGAAGAGCTGGAGAGTTGCTGCTCTTTGACATTCCGCCTCGGCGGTTCACCGAAGAGGCGCTTGTATTCGCGGGTGAACTGATTGACACTCTCATATCCAACTTCGAGAGCGGCCCTCGTCGCATCTAGTCCCTCGACAAGCATTCTTTCTCGCGCGGCGAACAATCGAAGCTGCTTTTGATACTGCAGCGGGCTTATGGAAGTTACCGCACGGAAGTGGTGGTTGAACGTTGAGATGCCCATGCGTGCCATCGCTGCGAGTTCGTCGAGATGAAAGGGCTTCGTGTAGTTGGTTCTTAACCAAGCGAGAGCTTTGGCTGTTCCGCGGCCTTTCTGATCCAATCTTGCGATGGCGCGGAGGCGACCTCCTTGGGAAGACTGCAGTAAGCGGTAAACGAGCTCGCGGTGGATCAAACTGCTGAAAAACGGTATGTCAGCAGGAGTATCCAGCAGATCCACAAGACGAATACAGGGCTGCAGCAGATCGACCCCCGTTTGACCAATCGCGCTGGGGCGCGGTTGAGATGAGCCGTCGCGTTGTTTCAACTCTTCGCGGTCGAGAATTTCCCGCACGATAGTCAGATCAAGTCGAAGGAACAATGCGAGCAGCGGTTTGTCTTCACTTGCTGCGACAACTTCGCTTACGAGGGGAACGTCGACTGAAGTTAGAAAAACGGTCGATTCGTCACAAACATACGTTGTCCGCCCAAGCGTCACGCGTTTCCGCCCTTGAGCCACGACCGCCATGCCGGTCTCGTACTCCGCAGCGTAGCAAGCAGTCGGCGCGGTAAGCCGATAGAGCGAAAGACCCGGTATGGCCGTGGCCTGTTCTCCGGAAACTGACACATGCGCAGCAATCCGGCGGGCCAACTCAGCCCTCATTTGAGCGATACGGGAATCTTGATCTCCACTCGTAATTGTCCTTGGCCTCACTTTCCCAACCCTCCTCCGTTGCTTACAGCCATAGCGTATCGCCGAAATCTGGTCCCAGCGCGTACAAAGTTCTCGAAGTGGCGACAAGAATAGGCAAGAAATCGGCAAGATCGTGATAGCGACGGAATGGCGCTCATACATAAATTGGAGTGAGGTGAAAAGTATGAGCAGAATACCCAAAGAGAGAATGGAAAAGGCCCAGGAACAACTGAAGACCATTTCCAAAGAAGATTACGCGAAAGTCAAGGCCATTGCCAACATCGTTAGACCGCTGCGCAGTTTTATTTTCAAAACTCCGGATGACTACGGACTGACTGGGTGGCACGATCTCGTCATCCCGTCGGATGACGGCACTCCCCTCGAGGCCTGGTACATTCCGGCAAAAGGCGGCGAGAGCAATAACCTCATTATCTTCAACCATGCTCTGCCGATGTGTCGTGCCGGTTTCCCGGGACACTTTGGCGAGCCGTGGAGCAACTACGAGGGCGTCGAGATCGATTTTGTGATTCAGTACAAGCACCTGACCGACTCCGGCTACAACGTGCTCACTTATGACATCCGAAATCACGGCAACAGCAGCGCTGCGAACAACGGCATCTGCGGCATCGGTCGTTGGGAGTGGCGGGACTGCGTTGGAGCCAAGAAGTATGTAGACAATCACCCGAAGCTCGGCAAGATGACGGTCGGTCTCTACAGCCAGTGCATGGGCGGCAATTCGCAGTACGAGGCCATCGCCAGGCACCCGGAGTTATTCGCGAACGTCAAATGCTTCTGTAGCCCGCTGGTTCCTTCGATGTCAGCCATTTTTCAGGCGTTTTCAGAGCTGCAGGGAGTCGCACAATATCAGGAGCTCATCGATCTGGAGTTGCTGAAGATGGGCGCCTTCCCGGCGGCCGCTATGACGCCACAGCTTTTTGCGTCGAAAGTCACCATGCCGAACCTGACCATTCAGGTGCGGGATGACGCATGGACCAAAAACCCTGAAGACGCGCAAAAGACCTTCGACCTGCTCGGAACCAAAGAGAAAGAAATGATCTGGGTTGAGAACACGACCCACCGTTTCAGGGACGGCTACAACTACTTTGGACGATATCCGGAAAAGGTCCTCGCCTTTTTCGACAAGCATATGAAGCACGCAGTTGATCGCAAGGAAAGTGCTGTCGCGTAGGCCTCTGGAACTGGCCGGTTTAAAGCAACAAAAGGGCAGAATTCAATCAAGGAGTTCAGGAACATGAAAAAGGTAAGTTACCTCAGCAGCAACGGACAACACATCACTATATCGGCGGTCATCAACTTCCCTCCAGGATTCGATGAAAGCAAAAAATATCCCGCGCTGGTCGTTACGCACCCCGGTGGCGGCGTCAAGGAACAGACGGCTGGAACCTACGGGCGCAAACTAGGCGAACAAGGCTTCGTCACGCTGGTTCACGACGCCTCCTACCAGGGGGAGAGCAGCGGCGAGCCGCGCCAGTTGGAGAACCCCTATATTCGCACCGAAGACGTCAGCGCCGCGATCGACTATCTGACCACCCTGCCGTATGTGGACGCCAATCAGGTCGGCGCTTTCGGCATCTGCGCGGGCGGTGGTTATACAGCCAATGCCGCGATCAACGATCGTCGCATTAAGGCGGTGGGCACGGTGAGTGCGGTAAACATCGGCTCAATGTTCCGCAATGGCTGGTTGAACAACGTCAAGGATGCCGACGCGATCCCGCTACTGGAGAAGGGGTCCAACGCACGCAGCGAGGTGGCCGAAGGCGGTAATGAAGCCATATTCCCGCTTGCGCCGATGAAGAAGGAAGATGCGCCGACACCGGAGTTGGAGGAAGCGTGGGAGTACTACCACACGCCACGTGCCCAGCACCCCACTGCGCCCGGCTACATGACCGCGCGCAGCCTGAACCAGGTCATCACCTACGACGCATACAACAAGGCCGAGGCGTTTCTCACCCAACCTTTGCTGATGGTGGTGGGCAGCGCGGCTGGCAGCAAATGGATGAGCGACGACCTTATGAAACGCGCCGCCAGCAAGAAGAAGGATATGCACATCGTGAAAGGTGCGAACCACATGTCCATGTATGACGGTGAGAAGTACATTGACGAGGCGGTGTCCAAGCTCGCGCCCTTCTTCAAAGAAAATCTGGGAGTGACCGCGAGAGAGGAAGTCGCGGCAATGGCGCGTTAACCAGCTTGCTATGAACGGCGATGCCGAGGACTCGCACGTGATGATGAGCTCTCGGCATGGTTTCGAAGCGGAAGATTTGGGCGGCGGTAGGGGTGAAGCTATGAAAAAGGTCCTGGTGCTTGGCGCAGGAGGGCAGATTGCGCGCTGGGTCATTGACATGCTGGCGAATAACGATGAGGTAATGCTCACGCTTTTTCTTCGACACCGCAGGAAGCTTAAAGGAAGCGCGCCAAAAAACGCACAGGTTGTGCAAGGCGACGTACTCAATGCGGAGCAAGTAAATCAGGTAACGGGTGGCCAGGATATCGTTTACGCCAAGCTGACTGGGGGAGACATCGACGCTCAGGCAGCGAATATCGTGAAAGCGATGAATGCATATGGCGTAAAGAGGCTCATCTTTGTAGCTTCGCTTGGGATATACGACGAGGTTCCGGGTAAGTTCGGTGCATGGAATCGTCGGGAGATCGGCGCGTATCTTCCGCCATTTCGCCAGGCAGCCGATGTGATCGAAGCGTCCGGATTGGACTACACGATCCTGAGGCCGGCCTGGCTTACAGACAAAGACGAAGTGGATTATGAAACGACGGAGAGGAATGAGCTTTTCAAAGGAACCGAAGTCTCTCGCAAGAGCGTAGCCGCTTTGGTCGCGAAAATCATCGATTCGCCTAAGGTCGGCTCACGAAGCAATCTCGGCGTGAACAAACCCAACACGGATGGTGACAAGCCAGCCTTCCTTTAGGCTCTGTAGACTCATCTGTTAGTAGCGAGTCATCCGAAAAGCTCACCGGATCATCAAACATTTATTCCCGAATAACGGCTGGGTTAGTTAGGGACAACCAGGAGGTTGAAAAATGTCCCACCGGTCCCCCACAAGAGCATCCTCCCGGACGAAACTACCGAGGCTTGAAGTCTCGCGGAAGCCTGGGGTCACGGCCTGTGGCTAGGGGCACCCTTCCGGTCCTTTGACCGATCGATCTGGCATTGCAGACACATATCGACAGTTATCGTGCCGTCAGGGTTCTGCTGGCCCGTCCAGCCGTTGCGTTCGGTCTCTTCTCGCGGAACAGAGGCCAGGGTAAGCTTAGATCTCGGCGGCAGTGGCTGGTGGCAATCGACGCACGAGCGTTGTTCAGAAAGCGCCATAATCTTCCATTCATTATCGATCCCAATTTCGGGGAAAATGGTCCATTATGGCCGTACTCGTCGCTGCAAATCCTGAACCTGCCACTATCTCTGACCGAGCGCAACGGGATGAACGCACGCGCGAATTGGGGTCAACGGATTTGCTTGATGTTGTTCAGAAATGTCTTCACGCCAAGCCATCCGAATGGATTTTCCTTCGGGAACTGAGGGTGGGAACCGGATTCCGCAGCAGCAGTGCACAGCGTCTGGATGCGTTTGCGCTAAATTGTTTCGCTCACACGTCGATGAAGAGAGTGTGTTACGAGGTCAAGATATCTCGCGCAGATTTTCTCTGCGAGATGAAGCAACCATTGAAACGCCGAATTGGCCTGCGTTACTCGAATGAGTTCTATTTTGTTACGCCCGCTGGATTATTGAACACTTCGGAAGTCCCCATTGAATGCGGGCTGGTCGAAATTGGAGTCTCCACAGATACACAGTGGAAGTCAATCTTGGCCCAATCGGCGGCTTTTGCATATTTCGACCCGCAGCACGGCAGTTACTGCCGAATCACTATCCCCGCTCCTTGGCGAGAAACACCAGGTCCGACGTGGCAATTTGTTGCAGGGATGTTGCGCAACCAGCAAAGGGGGTATCAGGATAAGCCGCCCAAACTGCCAAACCAGCAGCGGCTACCATTTGTAGACTGATCCCGGGCTGTGAAGAGCCTTTGACCGCCATACAAGGTAACGGACGTTCAGACAAATTCGTGCGGGCCGGTTCTGCTGCAGCTACCAGCCGAGTTCCTGCTTTAGCTTTGCCGCTTCGGCTTGCGACTTCTCGTCGTTCACTTTCGGCGTGGACCACGGCTCGGTTTTCAGGCCTTTGTATCGCTTCTCCTCGTAGGCGGCTACGCGTACGGTGGTCTGGGCCGGGCTGTCGGAAATGAATGTGACTTGCAGGTACGAGCCGGTTTGCCTGTAATGGCCGGTCACTGTGACCGCCGTTTTGATGCCAGTGTCCTTGGAGGCGGATTCAATTTCGGCGCCGTCTTTTTTGAGTTGGTTCAAGACCGCCTCGTAGGCGGAATCCAAATCCGCGGCATGTGAGAACGAAGCCGGTGTTTCAGCTTGGAGAAGTGCCGCTACTATCAGAGCAAGCACGGCAATTGTTTTCTTCATCTTTCGATTGACTCCTTATTCAGTGAAAAATTTCGGGTCGCGTCAGCCGATTTTGCCGATTTAGCATACTGGCGCTCTGGATCGAGGCCCACGAATACCGTTCCGTGCTTCGAATCGATGCAGATCCATGGATTCCGAGCGGCAAATGCTGGGAACGATTGCTGCCCCATGTCGATAACGTCCTGGAACGTATCACAATGAGCAATCAGCGGCTGTCGTTTCCGCCGTCCGCGCACGTGATATTGCACCGCGAATGATTTTGGAATTGAATTTGCGTTTGGCTCCGGTTTTGGCGACATAGTTGTGGTCGGAGGGACCGCATAATAGCCCTCGCTGATGTTGAGGCCTGCCAACGGGCGAAACCCGGCGGAAAATGCAAATTAATTTTCTGTGTGCTCCCTTTCCCTGAGCGGACAATCAGATTACAATTTACTTTGTTGTTGTTTTGGACTTCGGGAGGTCCGGCAGCATGAAGTCCATTTCTCTGAAGCGCTATGGCTTGGGATGCTATCAATCTTCGTTCGCAAGGCGGGATGCCCGTTTCGCCGGCCGAGCGTCAAATTATCTTCGATGTGGCGGAGAAAGCGATCCTCAATAGCGATCGAGACCCGGATATAGTTTTGCGAGCCGCCGCACGCGTGAGCCGGAAACTGGACCTCATCGGCAATCTGCGGGCGTATGCGACTAGAGCGATTTCTCGCGCCCTCAATAAAGCCGAGAAAGCGCAAAAACGAAAAGATGCGCTGGTTTCCTTCGGGGATATGGAAGCCGCCGTGGATTTCAGCCAAAACGACAAGATAGAGAATGAAATCCTGGTCCGGGAGCTTTTGGATACGTTTACGCCGCAGGATCGCGAAATCTTTCTGCGGCGGATGAACGGCGACAAATTTCCCGAGATCGACAGTGAAATGAACCTAAAACCACGCACGGCAGAACAGCGGTTCCGCGTCTGCAAGGCTTCTTTGCGGCAAATTCTTCAGGATAAGCTCAACAGAAGAGCGAGTTTGCGTGGCCGTTGATCCCATAGGTGATGACAATCCCATTGAAGAGATCCTCCTCACCGGGTTCCCCAACCCGGAGAGGATCGGATG
>DAISJE010000232.1:0-7122 GCA_036821665.1 Bryobacteraceae bacterium
GTCCGTAGTCATAGAGCCGGTATGTAATATCCGAGTTCTCTTGAATTTCACAAATGGTCAGTCCCGCTCCGATTGCGTGCACGGTTCCTGCAGGAACGAAAATCACGTCTCCCGCTTGCACGTGCTGCCAATCGAGCAGATTCTCAATTTCGCCACTCTTCGAGGCATCTTTCAATTGTCGCTGTGTGAGAAGTTGCTTGAATCCAACCGCCAGTTCGCCAGGAGGCTGCGAATCGAGAACGTACCACGCTTCCGTCTTCCCTAAGCTCTTGTGGTGGCGTTCGGCGTACTTATCATCGGGATGGACCTGAACCGAAAGCCGTTCCGTCGTAAACAGAAGCTTAACGAGAAGCGGGCAAACGCCGGGGTGCTTGGGATCTGCTCCAGTTCCCAGAATGCCCGGATTCTGCAAAAGCAGTTCGCCTAATGTTCTCCCGTCGGGGGTGGTGTTCTCCTGAAACGTGAACCAAACTTCACCGATACGGCAGCCCCGCTCGGGTTCTTCGAAATACGGAGCCAGGCTTTCGCTACCCCAGGGACGCTCACGAAACAGCGGCAGGAGTTGAATCGGCCCTTTGAGAAAAGGCAGATCGCCCGATTGAGAAATCAAACCCGCTCCACCCACAAACTATCAGCGCAATTTACGCCTGCTTGCTGCGACGCGCTGGAGAGACACGTGATCATTAACCTGTTAAGCATGGTATTTGTCGCGAGCCTGAGCTTGTCGATAGCGAATCTGAGAGATTCGCGCAATAGATTGATCCGGCTCTTTCCGGATACCGACGATCTTCGCGGAACCTCCAATGCTGCGCTGAAGCAGGTGCAGGAACAGATAGCCGCGCTGCCGTACTCCGATCCCATTTCCGAACTCAGCTTCACTCGGTCCCTTCTCGCCCTAAGTACAATTGGCTTACAAGCTCGCGATGGTTCTCCAGAACCCGGCTCCGTCGAATCTTCATCGTTGGTGTCAGTTCGCCATGCTCAATCGAAAAATCCCGGTCGAGCACTCTGAACCGGCGAATCTGCTCAAAGTCCGCTAGTTGGCCATTGACCCGGGAGACCGCGTCGCGCACAGCTTTGGTAACCGGTTCAGCGTTGACCACCTCCGCTGGTCTCGAACCCACGTTTTCCATACCCTTCAGATGTTTCACATTCGTCATATTTAAGGTAAGCAGCGCTGTCACGTAGGGCTTCTTGTCGCCAACCAGCAATATCTGATTCACAACCGGTTCCATCTTGAAAAGATTTTCGATACGCGCGGGATATATTTTCTTGCCGTTGGAAGAAACAATCAATTCCTTCTTCCGGCCCGTAATGTACCAATAACCATCGCCATCGATTTCAGCGATGTCCCCCGTTGAGAACCAGCCGTCTTCGCTGAGCACAGAGCGAGTAGCCGCTTCATCCCTGTAATAGCCATTAAAAATGCAGGGCGTCTTCACTTGTAATTCGCCATCTTCGGCCAGACGGGCCTGGATACCCGGCAAAAGCACACCGATACTGCCCGGTTTCGGACGATCTAAAGGATTAAAGCAAATAACACCAGCTTCCGTGAGCCCGTAGCCTTCAATCAGCGGGATGCCAATGGCGGAAAAAAATTCAGCCAGATCTTTGCCCAGCGGCGCCGCGCCGGATGCAGCAATGCGAATCCGGCCTCCTAGCCGCTCCCGTATTTTTGAAAATACAAGCTTGTCCGCTATTTTCAGCAGGCGAGACATCCAGCCCGGCACCGGCTTTCCTTCCTGCCTGTAGCGCGCTGCCTCGAGTCCGATACCCAGCGCACCATAAAAAATTTTTCGGACAGGCGCCGGGCGTTTTCTGATTTCGTTCTGGATCGTCGAAAACATTCGTTCCCAGACGCGTGGAGGCGCCAGGAAAACCGTCGGACGAATCGACTTCAGCTCTGATGGAAGTCGTGTCAGACTTTCAGAAAACCAAACCGGGGTGCCCATGCGCATGGGCACCAGTTCCAGTACAATGCGCTGGGCGATGTGCGCGGACGGCAGGAATACGAGCGTCGAATCGTCCGGCGTGATCGGCAAGACCACCGGCCCCATATCGATGTTGGCCAATACGGCCGCGTGGCTCGTGAGACCCATCTTTGGCTCACCCGTGGCGCCGGAGGTCAAATACAAAATGGCTGCATCATCGGGCGAGATCTCTTCTTCAATGCGCGCAAACTCCGCGGGATTACGCTCCAATGCTTCGCGCCCGCGGAGGCGTAACGCTTCGAGCGATATCGTCCCTTCGCGCTCGCCTATTATCACGATGACGTGCTGTGGCAAATGCGCGCCCTGATCTTGCAGGGCCGATTCAAGATTGGATAGGATCTCAGTGTCTTCAACAAACAAGAAGCGCGGCCCGACGGCTTGTATATTGCGAGCCAACTCCGCGACGGGATAAGCGGTATACAGCGCCGCGGAGACCGCTCCCGCTCCCATAATTCCCAGATCGACCAGGTAGAACTCAGCGCGTGTTTCGCACAGCACACAGGCGATCTCGCCTTTGATAATTCCGAGCGACCGCAAGCCCATTGCAATTTCGCGCGATGTCTGCAGCCATTCGTTCCAGGTGTACGTGCGATAGCCGCCGCCCGACTTGCTCCCCATTGGCTGATACAACGCGATGGCGTTCCCATATTGTGCTGCGGTTTCTTCCAAAACCGTAAATACATTGCGGCCCGGCACTGCCCGAATTTTAACAATCGAATTGCCGCGCTCGTACGGCGAGGAGCGCCCGCCGGTGCGACAATCGAGGCTTGCCGTTACCAGAAGACCAAATCTCGACCGAGAGCTCCGAGCCCATGGATGGGCGCCGCCCAGTCGCATACCGAGAAGAAGCCTTTCTACAGAGTCCGGAGTCGCGCCCGCTCCGGATACTCTCGGAATATCTCTGGCCACTCGCCCACTTCCAGGAAGAGAAGATTCAGGACACTATTGTGTTTTTCGGTTCCGCGCGCATTGAAGAGAACGGCCCGCTGGGGCGCTATTACCGCGAAGCGCGCGAACTCGCTGGTCTCGTTACTAAATGGGCCGAAGCAATTTCGGAATCCGCGGGCGCATCAGAACCAATGCGCCGCTTTGTTATTTGTTCCGGCGGTGGTCCGGGCATTATGGAAGCAGCCAATCGAGGCGCAAAAGACGTTGGCGGAAAGACTGTCGGCCTCAATATCGGCCTACCGTTCGAGCAGCGTCCCAATCCCTACATCACCCCAGAACTCTCGTTCGAATTCCATTATTTCTTCATGCGGAAGTTCTGGTTCGCTTATCTTGCCAAGGCCTTGGTCGTATTCCCGGGCGGATTCGGAACATTAGACGAACTCTGCGAGATTCTCACGCTCGCCCAAACCAGGAAGTTGGAGAGCAAGATTCTGATTCTGCTCTACGGCTCTGAGTTCTGGAAAGAAGTGCTGAATTTCGAAGCCCTGGTAAAGCACGGGATGATCGCCGAGGCAGACTTGAACTTGTTCCGGTTTGCCGATACTCCGGAAACCGCGCTGCAGTTACTGAAGGAAGGCCTAACCAGTTACTATCTGGAGCCGGAACGCACACTGCAGCATCCTGTTGAGGAAGCGCCCGAGATTGCGCGGACTAGAACATCGTAAGCAGTCTCTGAAACGGCTCTTGCTCCGCCATGCGTCCAAACCGTGGGAGGAAGAGTGGGAACGCTGAAGAAGGCGGGCTTGGTGGCTGTTTTTGCCGGCGTAGGTATTATTGCCGGATGCGGCGGGGGCGGAACGTACTACTATGCTGGGGTCACTACTGGACCACCCGCGCCGCTTGTTTACGGGCCCGTCGGCATTGCACCTGCTCCAGGCTATATCTGGACAGACGGATTCTATAACTGGCGCGGCGGAACCTGGGTATGGGTTCCAGGGCGATGGGTGCGACCGCCCTATCCACATGCCCGATGGGTACGACCCTACTATCAACGCCACCGGCACGGGTACCGAATGCATCCGGGCCATTGGAGCAGAAGATAACGCCTCTTCCCATTGAATCGCTCCGTGCGCTTGAGAGTCCGGTATCGTAAAAGCAGTGGATCTGGAAAAAACAATTCTTCGCAAAGTTGGCGAAGCGATCGGTCGCTTTCAGATGATTCGGGACGGCGATCGTGTTGCGGTAGGCGTGTCAGGCGGGAAAGACTCGCTGACTCTGCTCGAAGCGTTGTTGCTGCTTGCAAAGCGTGCGCCGATTCAGTTTTCGGTTTGCGCCTTTACGATTGAGCAAGGCAAATTTCTGGCGCCGATTAAACCGGTTGGCCTATACTTGCGGGAGCGCGGAATCGACTGGACTTATGTAGAAGATGGGCCGTCACTCAATCTACTGAATGAGCAGCCCGATCATGGCTGCGATGTTTGCAGCCGTTTCCGCCGTCGCGCCGTGTACGAAGTTGGGCGCAAGCTCGGGGCGAATGTTATTGCATTCGGCCATACCGCAGACGATTTCTGCGAAGCTTTTTTGCGAAACGCAATCTTCACCGGCCGCACCAGCGCGCTTCCTCCCGTCACCTGGTCCAGAAAGCGGGAATTTCGGCTAATCCGGCCGCTGGTTTATGTAACGGAGGATCTGACTAAAGCCTTTGCGGCATCGCTCGGCAGTCCGGTGATTCCCTGCGGGTGCTCTCAAAAAACCGGCACCGTGCGGCGTACATTGCGCGACATGTTTACGGAAATCGAGAAAGAACATCCCTTCTTGAAGCAAACGCTGCTTTCCGCGATGAGTAATATTGAACCGAGCCGGCTGTTGGATACGCGTTTTCTGGATCTGGAAGGAAATGGCGAGGAATCCGGATTTCTTCCGGAAACGGAAACGCTAGTGAAGCTGAAACTCGCTTAGCATTCTCGATACACTGTCAATTCGACCAATGAGCGCGGAACTGATCGTTGTAAACGGTCCCTTGGCGGGAACTCGCTTTCCACTGGGACGCGGTGAAGTAATGATTGGCCGTGCGCCAAGCTCTCAGATTGTGCTTGCGGAGCCGGAGGTGGGGTGGCGTCACTGCCAGATCCGGCCACAGGGCAATCGTTTTGTGATTGTAGATCTTCGCAGTGCAGCGGGCACGTATGTGAACGGTATGCGATCGGCAGAGCGCTGGCTGGAAGATCGTGACCAGATTGGGATTGCAAAGACCATCTTGATGTACCGGTCGGGGGAAGCCGCGGCTACGATAGAGGCAGCGCCCTCATCCGCCGGAGCGGACACCAAACCGGTATTACTGGCAGCTTGTTCCATGGTGTTCTTATTTCGCGCCCTTGCGGCAGCGATAGCTGACGACCAGAGCAGCCTGCTGGAAGGGCAAATTTTGCGGCTCATTGGCGATCTCATGCCCGTCAAAGAGGGATTGCTGCTGCTCGGAACGTCTTGTTCGGAAATCCTTGCGTCGTACCGGAACCAGGCATCGGAATATCAAACAAATTTCGCAGCGGCTCTGGGGCGAGTATGCGAGGAAGGAGCATTTAAAGATGGATCTGCCGGCATAGTCGCCGTTCCTCTTTATATCAGTGGCGCCCTACACGGAGCGTTAGCCGTTCGCGTACATGACCTGGAAACTTCGGCGCTCACTGCGCATCTGGAGACTCTGACGGCGGTCGCTTCTCTTGCTTCGGTAGGTTTCGAGGCAAATCAGGAAGTGGAAGCGCTGAAGGCCGAAAATGCTCTGTTGCAGGAGCAGATCGCGGTCAATACCGGCATCGTCGGGAACAGTCCCGCTATACGCAGGCTGCTTGAACTGGTGGATCGCGTAGCGCCGCGCGACACAACGGTTTTGATTACGGGCGAGAGCGGAACCGGAAAGGAATTGATTGCGCGAGCGCTACATCATAAGAGCCCCCGGCGGGAGCGGCCGTTTGTGGCCGTAAACTGCGCCGCACTGTCCGAAACACTTTTTGAAAGCGAGCTGTTCGGACATGAAAAAGGTGCATTCACGGGCGCGATTGCGCAAAAGAAAGGCCGCTTTGAACGAGCGCAGGGCGGGACTATTTTTCTGGATGAGGTGGGAGAGCTTGCGCCCTCGCTGCAAGCCAAACTCCTGCGTGTTCTGCAGCAGCGCGAATTCGAGCGAGTGGGGGGAACGCAACCCTATCCTCTCGACATTCGAATTATCGCGGCTACGAACCGCGACCTTGCGGAGGACGTTCGCGAAGGTCGATTCCGCGAGGATCTTTATCATCGCCTGAACGTAGTAACGCTCGATTCACCGCCTCTCCGCGAGAGAACAGAGGATGTTCCGTTGCTGGCGCAGTATTTCCTACAGCGGTCGGCGGAGAGATGCAAACGACAGGTTTTGGGCCTTTCGCCGGATGCGGAAGCGATCATCGCGCAGTACTCATGGCCCGGCAACGTGCGTGAGCTTGAGAATGCGATGGAACGCGCCGTCGTACTTGGAGTCTCTGATTTGGTGTTGCCGGAAGATCTGCCGGAGACGCTGCTTGATGCCGCCCCGAGAGATTCAGGCGCCAAATACCATCACTCCGTCGGGCAAGCCAAGCGGGAGGCCATTCTCGATGCCTACGTACAGGGAAACGGCGATTACAAACAGGCAGCCAAGCTATTGGGTTTACATCCGAACTATCTGCTGCGCCTGGTCCGGAATCTCGCGTTACGCGAAGAGATCAACCGTACACTGGCAAGTACTGCCGGGCGATGAAGCAAGTTTGTCTCGCCTACCCAGCTTTGATGCCGGTGTGCAGAGCGGCGATTCCGCCTGTCAATAACTGAAAAGCGCTCTCCACAAAATTAGCCTGCTGCATCATGGTTACGAGTTCGTGCGCACGGGGAAATTTGCCGATCGAATCGGGCAAATAGGTGTACGCTTCGCTCGATCCGGAAATCGCTGCGCCAATAACAGGCAACAAAACCCGTGAATACAGAGCATAAGCGGTTTTCACCAGGATGCCCGGTGGATGCGAAAACTCGAGAATCGCGAGCTTCCCACCAGGCTTTAAGACGCGATGCAACTCCAGCAGTCCGTTTCTGTAGTTTGCGAGATTGCGGAAGCCAAATGCGATAGAGATCGCATCCAGACTTTCTGACGCAAGCGGCAGCTCCAGCGCGTCCGCTTCAAGCAAAGGTGTGGAAAGACCCTTTCGGATTACTTTGTTCCGAGCGGCAACGAGCATAG
>DAISJE010000233.1:0-7119 GCA_036821665.1 Bryobacteraceae bacterium
AGGAGATTGAGCGCAGAGAAGAGCTCGCGCCTCAGCAATTTTAACCGGACCAAACCGCCCAACGTTTTCGTCCGGATCTTTGGCGGCTTGAAAGTCCGTCAAAAGCTTGCCATCTTGCACAATATCTTTTTTTTCGTTCTCGCTGTTTCGGTTTATTTATCGGTCATTCCGCTCTTTTCGCAGCATATAGAAGCGGCGCGGGACCGGGAGCTGAGGATGGTCGCGCAGATCTTTTCGGCGGAACTCCCGATGAATCCCACCGAAGAGTCGCGCGAGCTCGGCCTCTACGACTTCGCCGAGGGTTCCGCCGACGCACTGCACTTGTCCGCCGAAGGTCGCGACTTCCTGAAAGAACGTCCTAAAGATACGTGGCAGGAAGGACAAGGCACCCTCTTTCGGACTAGCAAAAAGCCAGGCCAGCTCCGGCGCGTTTCTCTATCGCCCACGTTCTATGAAGCAGCTTTGCGGCAGGCGCGTATCAGCCTCTTCCTGGTACTGGGGACCATTTATGGTCTTTCGATTGTAATTCTGGAATTCATGATCATGCCGCAGTACGTCTATCAGCCGTTGAGCCTGATGCTTAAGGCTGACGAAGCCACGCAACAGGGTGACCGCGATAACGAGATGATCGATGCGCAGTACATTCTGGACGATGAAATCGGGCAAATCATGCGCTCGCGGAATGCCACTGTCGCCCAACTCCGGCGGCAGGAAGACGACCTTGCCAGCGCCTTGCAACGGCTGGAGGAGCAGGATCGCCTGGTGAGCCTGGGCTTACTCAGCACGAGCGTCGCTCATGAGTTGAACACGCCGCTTGCGGTCTTGCAGGGATCTATCGAGAAGCTGCTCGAAAGCACGCGCGACACGACAACGCTCGAACGGCTCAATCGAATGCTCCGGGTCACACAGCGACTGCGGAAGATCAGCGAGGGGCTGGTGGATTTCGCCCGCGTGCGAAGGCTGGAAGCAGAAGCCGTCGGACTCCGGGCGCTTATTGACGAAAGCTGGAGCCTGGTTGCCATCGACGAAAAGGCTTCAGCGGTAACGTTCCAGAACAATGTGCGATCTAAGGATACGGTGGTTGGAAACGCAGACCGGCTGGTGCAAGTGTTCGTCAATCTTCTGCGCAACGCACTCATGGCGGTATCGGTTGAAGGATCGATTCGCGTCGAATCGAGATGTCTCCACCGTGGCGGCCAGAGCTGGATCTGCTGCACGGTAATCGATAACGGCCCTGGCATACCTGGCCATCTTTTGCCGAACATTTTCGAAGCTTTTGTGACAACGCGGCTGGATGCAAGAGGAACCGGGTTGGGCTTGACGGTAGCAGAAGGGATTGTAACGCAATATGGCGGCACGATTAGCGCTTCGAACCGGCCGGAAGGCGGCGCATCGCTCGAAGTAATGCTTCCAGCGGCTTGAACATGTCGGAAACAGGAACGGCGGAAGCCCTGGTCGATATTGCGGTTCTGGACGACGATGTCGACTTTCTTAACTACATAGAAGATTTGCTGCGCGACGAGGGCAGTTACGCGGTTCGGACGTTCGCATCCGCAGACGAGCTCTTCACGTCCGCCGAAAATCAGGTTCCGGATATCGTTCTGCTCGACATGAAGATGGGGGCCGCGAGCGGCGAAGAAGTGCTGGAAGATTTGCTCGCCCGATGGCCGGAGCTGTGCATCATCGTGATCACCGGTTATCCGTCGCTTGAAAGCATGCGCGCCACGTTCAAGCTGCGGGTATTCGATTATCTGGCAAAGCCGTTTTCTCTATCGCAGCTCCGGCAGACACTGCAAAACGCGATTGAGCAATTCAGTTTGGGCAGGACCCCGCAAGACCGATTGCGCGAACGGCTGGGGCACAGGATCAAATTGCTTCGCGTGGAACGGGACTGGTCCTTAAAGGATCTCGCGGCTGCAACGAAGCTAAGCGTATCGCAGATCAGCTCGATCGAGCGCGGGGCTAATTTGCCGAGCATCGAAAGTTTGCTCGCGATCTGCCGCGCGTTCAGCCGCAAACCGTCGGAGATACTCGCGTCGATCGAGTTTTGAGAGCTGCCGATTTTGGCCCGACTCCGCCGTGCTGCGCGGGCAGGCGAAGACGCCAATTTCTGCGGTTTACCTACTCGAAATAAAATCCCACACTCATTGCCCGAGCGCGAAGAATCGACCGTTCGATAATTCGCGGCGATGGAAGATACCGGATTTCGTTCTCATTGACATGAACGGGTGTCGCAAAATCTTTTAAGGCATTGAGGAATGATGGTTGCAGCCATAGCCGCGAGTTGCTTTGCCGGGCAGCGTACAGGAAGTAATCGCCTGGTGGAACGTTTCGAAACTCAAATGTGCCGCCGTTGCGCACGGTCTGATGCTCGATATTCGAGCCGTCAGGCCATGGCGACTCGGGTGCAAGAATAACCATTTCGGCGCCGTCCGTAACTGTTCCGCGGATAACGCCGGTGCCCGCGCGAAGGACCGCTGTAACCTGCGAGATGGAACCGGCCGACAGATCGACGTATTCATTCGAGACGTCTTGGTGGTTCAACTCTAAGGAGGATACATACAATCCGGGCTCACCCGGAAACACCTGAAATAGATAACGATTTGGCTCGACACCATCAATTTTTATGACGCCATCGGCGCCGACCGGCTGGCCATACGAAATGCCTTCATCGAAAGGGACTAAACGAAATCCCACTGGGCCGATTGGCATGGGATTGTTGTCTTCTCGCCGCACAAGCCCGGTCACGGTGACCGGCCGCATGGGAGTGAGGTCTACACCGGTAACATCGTTCGATCCGACATCGACCTCGACCTTGCTCAACAGCACCTTGTGCCCCTCGCGGAGCGTTGATAACGTGATCTCGTAGTTGCCGCTGGGGATGCCGGTTAGCAAAAAACTCCGATCAGCCCGGATTGTTATCGGCCGCCGCAAAACGGCAAGTTGCCTGTCGCCAGAAGGCGACATCTCAAGCCAACACTGATCGTCTCGAACGCGGGGAGGCAACTCCGCGATTTTGCCTTCAACCCGATGCGTCAGGGCCACGCGAATCCTCATATCCGCTCGCATCGTTTGTCCTGGTTGCACAAACACACGTGCGCCATCGTCGAGATCGGAGGCCTCGGGGAAGAAGGTGGGAACTGATTGATAGCCATTGTCTGCTCTCACCAAACGAGAGTTGGGAAGAGCCAAGACGTAATAAGATCCTCCAGGCAATTTCGAAATCGAGTAGCGGCCCCGCCGATCGGTCACGGCGTGCGCCTCAGCCGTGTGCAACCGCGGCGGTATGAATACCGGATCGAGCATCAGTGCGTACATGTGTACGCCGGCCAGGGGCGTGTCGTTTTCATCGACAACAGTGCCCGTTATCGCTCCAAGCGGGATCATCCGGATGAGCACCAGACTTGCCGGTTCGTTAGATTTCACTTGGAAAGAGCCGGCGTCTTCCGACCCAATATCCTCTGCGTACCCGGCCTTCCGGGGAATGATCAAATACCGGCCAGCTGGAACAGGTTGAAAGCGGAACGATCCATCCAAATCCGACTTTGCCGGGTGGACCACCACTTTTGTTTGTGCATCCAGCGGCGAGAGTCTGACAAATACTCCCGATAGGGGAGCACCCGTCGATGCGTCGAGGATCCGTCCGGCGATTGACCCTTTTTCCATGCTTTGGCACAGAAGGGTTTGGCACAGAAAAATAGTCGCGATGCAATAAATTGCGGCGAGCCTAAGCCGAAAACTCATCCTTAAGGCGACAGTATCGTACGCTTCGCCGTCGAGGTGCCCAGGGCGGAGTACTTGCTGTCTAGTCAAACACGCAAAGCCGGATTGCCGCGAAAATACCGCGCCGCTGGCGGCCGGAACAGGAACCAGGCGATCAGAGCGCAGAACAAACAATGTATAGCGAATTGAGAAATGACGCCGACGCTTAGCATCACGTGAAAGATGATCCACGCGAGTGCAAGCCAGCGCGCCCAGTTCTGTCCGCGGAGTATAAAAGCTCCACAGAGAATCGCCACGAATTCGGTGAGTTCGATCCAGACGACATCAGACTGAAACGCACTTCGCGCGAAAAATTCTTTCCCGTGATAGACAAAACCGATGATGCCGACAGCCAAGTATATGCAGCCGAGGATTGTGACAGAGAGAGGGCGTTTGTTTTCGGTCATGGCAACACCTCCAGAACGGCCTCGCTAGGCTCCAGTTCCTCGGCATGGGGCGGTAGTGTGGCTCCTGCATCCAGAAGCGCGCGAACCGTTCCAACGAAGTCGCCGGTGTCACTATGCCAACCGTTCCCCGATCCATAAATGGCCCACGAAAGCGCGGTCCCCGCATACTCTCGCGACTTTAGTTCCAGGTCGGGCCCGAACCGTAGGATTACGCGCGCCATTTCCGGATTGCCGTTGAACCCGGCCCAATGGAGCGCCGTCGCACCCATCTCACCCGCGGTATTCACAGGCCAACCGGCCTCCAGCATCAGCCGTACTGCGTTCGTATTGTTGTTCTGTGCGGCGTTTGGCAGTTTCTGCCGATCGGTTTCGGATAGCGATTCTGCCGCATGCGGATGGCGCGACAAAAATTCGTGAAATGCGGCTTCATCTCCCAACTCGCAGGCCAGGGCCAACTTCAAATCTTCAGGACTGCGCTCTATTAACAACTGAAAAACGTCCTCGTGGCCGAAATCGCGCGCTACCGAATGCGCCGTGCGGCGCGCCCCCAACATCCAGATATAAATTGTGCCGCCAGCACGTGGGTCATGCTTCGGAAACCACTCCTCAGATACGCTCATGCAAATGCAGGAAGGGTCAGCATCCAAGTGTCGCTTCACCAGATCCACATCGCCTAACGCTGCTGCCATCAGGATGTCCGTGCGGCAACCGCGCGAAATCAAATAGCGAGCTACATCCTGCCGGTCCCGCGGGTAGTGACGCTTTTGGTCGACGCGCAACATATACTGAGCCGGTGTGGATTCATGATCCACGTCCAGTGCATCAATTTCGGCACCCTTTTGTAGCAAGAATTCCGCAATTTCAACTGTAGGGGCGAAGTGCAGAGGCGTCTGGCCGTCCCCGCCACGTGCGTGCACGACGGCCGGATCCGCGGCCACGAACTGTTGCAGTTCCGGCAGCATTCCGAGACGGGAGGCCGAATGCGCATCGAGTACCGCGCCGCGTGCTCGCAAAAACTCGACCATACTCGGATCACAATCGTCCAGCACCCCAAATCCGCCGGCCCACCACTCGGTTCGCTTTTGAATGTTCGCGCCGGCTTCGAGCAGTATGTCGATACTCGCGCGATCGCTCCGCTGTACCGCCGCGAACAACGCATGTTGACCAAAGCCGTAGCCGGGCAGTGGATCGTCTATCTTCGCCCGCAGTTCCGGATAGCGCTCCAGAATATCGCGAAGGCGTGGCGCGTCGCTGTCACACACAGCGGCCTTAAGCTGTTCTGCCGGGCTCATTTCCAGTGCTTCCACGTGCGACTTTAGCTTCGCCCAGGTCGCGAAACCGTACTCATTGGCCAACGCATACTGTGCGTCCGCCAATTTACTCGTTGGCATGGCGCGCAAGAGCTCTTTGGCTTGCTTTTTTAGATATTCAAGACTTGGTTTTTGAGGTAATTGACGAGACATATACTCCTTCTTCCTATGGCCCGGTGTCCGCTCTGTCGGGCAGAAGAGAAGTCAGCGCTCGTATTTGAAACTCATTCAGGCGGGATCATCCCTTTCCGCGGACGGGGTGCAACCTGAATTGCAGTTCTAAATATACCAGGATTTCAGGGTTGTGGGTCCAAGCGAAGCGCGAAATCGCCGCGGGCCAGGCGTTTGACAAAATCCAGATCTCCTTCCAGGAAATCAAGAGATGGGAGCAATTCCAGATCGATCCAGCGGATCTGTTCGAACTCATGCGCGCCGGGCTCGCCCACAAATTCGTGAACTGCGAAGAATAGAAGATGGACGCAGTTGCCGCCTGGGTAATCGTGCTCGTAGCGCGCTAACTCGACGCCGATTTTCGCATCAACTTCGAGCTCTTCCCTCAACTCGCGAGCGAGCGCCTGCTGCGGCGATTCGCCGTGTTCGACTTTTCCGCCGGGAAACTCCCATTTGTACGGGTGACGAGCGTCCTTGAGCCGTTGTCCGACGAGGATCTGCCCGTCGCGGTGGATAACAGCCGCTGCCACCAGCAGTGCTGCGCGATTTTTCATTGTGTGCGATTATGCGGCGGCTGTCTCAGAAGCTATTAATTGACGCAAGACATACGGCAAGATTCCGCCGTTACGGTAATATTCAGCCTCTTGTGGCGTATCGATGCGGACCTGCACACTGAATTCAATCTTTTGTCCCGTTCCGGTTGTAGCCGTGACATGAAGTGGCTGGTTCGGCGTTTCTACCGATCCCGAAACACCCTTCAAATCGTATGTCTCCTCCCCGCTCAGTCCCAGAGATGCGGCGTTTTCGCCATCGCGAAATTGCAGCGGTAGCACACCCATTTGCACCAGGTTGGAGCGATGAATCCGCTCGAAGCTTTCTGCGATTACGGCGCGCACACCTAGTAGAAGTGTCCCCTTGGCGGCCCAATCGCGAGACGATCCTGAGCCATATTCTTTGCCGGCAATGATAATCAGGGGGACACCTTCGGCTTTGTACTTAACGGAAGCATCGTAGATGAACATTTTTTCGCCGTCCGGTAAATGGCGAGTCCAACCACCCTCCACGCCAGGCACCATCTGGTTCTTGAGCCGGATATTCGCGAAGGTCCCACGCACCATGACCTCGTGATTACCGCGGCGGGAACCGTAGCTATTGAAGTCACGCGGCTTGACGCCCAGGCTAATGAGATACTTTCCTGCCGGGCTATCAACTGGAATAGAACCCGCGGGCGAGATATGGTCCGTCGTAATGGAATCACCGAGCACCGCAAGAGCGCGCAAGCTGGTCAAATCCTTGACATAAGCGCCGGGTTCGACAAGCTCGTCAAAATAGGGTGGCTGCTTGATGTAAGTGGAATCCGCGCTCCATTCGTAGATAGGAGCCGGCCATGAAACGCTCGAACAAACTCCGGGCGAAGTGCTCGATCCTCCGCGAACTTGATCGCATCCTCGCGCAACGCTCGGGTGCTG
>DAISJE010000234.1:0-5747 GCA_036821665.1 Bryobacteraceae bacterium
TACTTACATTGTTCGGTGTAATTTGCGTGAGCGGCGAGTAGCGCGCGCCGCCGGGATCATGGCCGTAAACCGGCCAGTCTTTTTGTGCGTACGCGAATGCCGCGGTGGCCAGAATAAGAAGCAACTTCATCGCAACTCCTGAAACAGCGGCACCGGGCCGGTAAGAGGTTCTATAAACGATCGGAACTCCGGCAGAACGTCATTTCCCGCTGCATTGCGCCAATTTTCGGGAAAATGTCTTTCGCGGAGTGCCACGCGATCCAAGCCGGCGAGCCCTGTATCCGAAGTATCGCCGTCCTGGCTTGGAGCGAGTAGCGTAACCATGTTTCCCCCTTGTTCCTGGATTGCGGCCAAAACAGCGCGCCGGCCGCATAGCCTGGAATCATTCCAATCGGATTGCGAAATGGCCGCGGCGCTGGAGCGTCCCAGCAATCCCGGTTTTTCGCTGCGTGCTCTAACTTTTAATTTCTGCGAAGTGAGGATGGCGAGCCGGTGAGCTAGATTCATCGCGAGGCTACCGCGCGATCCGGACCGCACATCGGCGCCGAAAGGCTCTCCTTTTTCATCGAGCTGACCCTCACAAATAGCGACGACACAGCGGTTCAATTTGGTATATACACGCTGAATATCATCGAGCAATTGCTCGAGTGGCAGCGGACGCTCCGGAAAGTAAATCAGATGCGGTGCATCCTCGGGATCACGCCGTGCGAGCGAAGTGGCGGCGGCCAGCCAACCTACATTACGGCCCAGCACTTCAATGAACTCGACCTGTCCCGGCAAGGCGCGATTGTCCGCGCCGATATCGCGCGCCGCACAGGCAAAGAAACGTGCCGCGGAACCATAGCCCGGCGTATGATGCGTCTCCATCAGATCGTTGTCGATCGTCTTGGGGATTCCAATCACTTGCAGATTTTGGTTGCTTGCTCGCGAGAGATTCCAAAGCTGTCGCGCCGTTTCCATGGAGCCATTGCCGCCAGTGCAAAACAGGAAATGGGTGTCATGCTTGCGCAAGATCGTGAGAATTCGCTGCAAATCCTCTTCCGACAATTCGCGGCGCGACGTTCCAATCGCAGACGAAGGCGCACGGCCGACTGCTTCGATGGTCTCAACAGGTTGATTTGAAAGATCGATAAAATCTTCGCGCAGAACGCCGTCGAATCCGAAGCGAGCGCCGTAGAGCCGTGCAATTTCACGATGCCGGCGCGCTTCTTCGCAGACGCCGAGCAGGCTCGCATTAATGACCGGGGTTGGTCCGCCGGTATGGACGAGCACCGCCGCTGCTCCCGATTGCGAACTCATGAACGATTTTCAAAAGCCGTTGTGCCGGCCAAAATCCACATTCTCAATCTGCATGGACGCGAAATCCACGCACGACGCGCGTGATCACGCCGTCAGGACTCGGGTTGTCGGGATTCAGGCCGCACCGGAGACTCAATTCGTAAGCGAGAAGCTGTGCGAAGGGCATTTCAAAGGGGACACGAAGAACATCGGGAAGCCCAGCTGCAATAGCCGGAACGATAGTAGCAGCCGAAGCAGTCACGTCGTCGCTCTTGCCAATAATCACAAGCGTACCCAGTTTTTTATCGCGTAATTCCTGGATCAGATCGGCTTCATAGCGCCGGCGCGTCGGGCTTGAAGACATCCAGCAGAGCACAAGCGTATCTGCCCGCAGAAAGCTCATCGGGCCGTGCCTCAAGCCCAGGAATGTTTCGGCCATCGGCATGACAGAACCGGCGGTCATTTCCAGGGTCTTCAGCGCGGCTTCCGTGGCAAGCGGTCTGAGATCTCCCGATGCGAGTAAGACGACCCGGTTTGCACCGGATCTGGCCAGTTTCCGCGCAGTGCTGTGCAGTTCCGGCAGAGCTTGTTGCGCGGTCGTACAGGTCGAAGGCAGATGCGCAGCCAGATCATTGAAGTGAGTGATGGCGAGACCTGCAAGGACCAGGTTTGTAAAGGAACTGGTCATTGCCAGACTGCGATCGTTCGTCCGTGGATCTAAGACGATTGACTGGACGCCATCCAGCCGGGCCAAGCCACCCTTGGCATTACAGGTAATCACCAGGTGTTTTACGTCAGGAAACAGCCGCTGCATTTTTTCCACGACAGCGACACTTTCCGGACTATCCCCTGAGCGTGCAACAGAAACAAGCAGTCCATGGCTGGCGAAGCCGGGATTTGCGCGGACGATCTCGTCTTTTGACCGCAATAGCAGGTCGGTCACGGGAATTGCTTTGGCGCCCGGCCAACCCCTTGCAATCGCCTCGGCGGCATAAGCAGAGGTTCCGGCGCCTGTTACGATCGCCGTACCGGAAGCATATGCCGCGCGTGTGTTTGCGTGTCGGACCAGCTCCAGAGTCGTAGGCCACAAAGCCGGCTGCTGCAAAATTTCGCCCAGCGTAATCGCGCCGGTAAGTTCATTCGGGCGAGTGGCGGATTCAGGAGTTATGGTCATGTTTGTGCTAAACGCAAGGTGTAAATTTACGTTTCAGTCTTGTACCCTTGCGTTTTGAAGGATAACGAAGAATAGCGAAAGTGTCAAACGGTAAGGCCGTTTGAAGCGCGCTTATACGACCAGTACTTCTACGCCGGTCTGGCGCACTTTTTCAAGCAACTCCGGCTGAATACGGTCGTCAGTGATAATCCGGTGCACGCTATTGATCGGACCTATAACCGATAAACTTCGCCGTCCAAATTTGCTGGCATCCGCAATGACCGTGGTTTCTTGCGACCTCTGCATCATGAGCGTGTTTAACTGGGCTTCGAGAAGATCCGGAGTGGACAATCCGGATTCAAGATCGAGGCCATCGACGCCCAGAAAAAAATGATCGGCGTGAAGCTCACGAATTGAGCGCTCCGCCTGCGGTCCGACGAACGATCCTGAGACATGCCGCATCAGGCCGCCAATCATAATGACGGAAATGCTGGAAGTATCTATGAACTCCTGGGCGATATTTAGCGCGTGCGTAATAACGGTTATTGGGGTGATGGATGCTGCCTTGATAGCCTTTGCTACTTCGCCGGAGCTTGTCCCTGAATCCAGTATCACCGTTTGCCTTGGCTTAATTAATTGGGCCGCGGCACGCGCAATTTTCGCCTTTTCCGTGTGATGAAGCGAGCGCTTTACGTTGAGAGGAATGTCGTCATTCGGCGAGAGTGGCACCATTGCGCCGCCATAAGAACGAATGAGCAGCCCGCGGTGCGCCAATTGCCCGAGGTCCGCGCGCAAGGTGACAGCCGAAACCTTAAAACGCTTGACGAGATCTTCAACCGAAACACTGCCGGATTTGCGGAGAAGTCTAATGATTTCCCGGCGCCTTTCCTCGGCTAATAAAACCGGCGTCTTGGCGGGCATTCGAGGTTCTTCAGGAGATTACCACACCGGCTCACGATGTTTAGCGCTTTAAAGTCAGCGGCAATCGCGAAAATCATTCGGATAACGAACCCGCGCGTGCCAGCCGGATGAAGTGATAAGCCAGCAGACGATCGGGGAGAAGCAACGCCTGTTGAAAATCAGCTTCCGCGCGTTCTTTTTCTCCCAATTCCAGCGTGAGCAATCCTGAGTTATAGAGGGACCAGCTCGTCGGCGTACCTTCTGCTGCGCGAGCTTCCGACCGGTCAAGAGCCCTTCTCATGAGAGCGGTCCATTTTGCATCGTCATATCCTTCGAGGTTCTTTGCGGCGATGCGCGCCCATACGAGCTGGTCCGGCCCGGTGGCTTGTGCCGCCCGTCGATAGCTCTCCTCGGCCTGCTGTGCACGGCCGCACTCCGACTCGATCTTTCCGATTAAATAGTTTGTCCGCGCGGAGCTAAGCAGCCGCTCGAGGCCGTTTTGTGTAAACGCGAGGTCCGGGACCGGCGTTCCCAGGTGTTCCACTCCTGAAAGAGCTGCCGCACAGCTCTTATTGCGAGCGGCGGTCAACGCCTGCTGCAGCCGCACTTCGAACCAGGCCTGCCGCACATTTGTGCCGCCCTCTTCGCGTGCAAAAAAACGTCCGTGAAATAGATCGAGAGCGCCTTTGAAATCGCCGGCCTCCGCGCGATTCAGAGCCAGTTCATACACAAGCGGCTCCGGCATCTGCGCCGCATTGGGGTATTTCTCCAAAGCAGAGACACGCTCCGACGCCGGACTGGCAAGCAGACTCAGTGCCTGATCGAGGCCAAAATAGACCTGATCGTTTTGAGAATCGCTGGATAGTCCGTCCCGGAAGGCTTTTAGCGCGGCGGATGGATCGTGTTTGACACGCAGGAGCGCGAGCCCTAGGCTGGCGTCGAGAACGGGGATCTTGGGATTAACCTCGCGCGCCTTTGTCCATTCCGCGATAGCGGGATCGGTAAGCCCACGCGAAAAATCGAAGGTGCCTAACAGGTAATGCGCGGTTGCGTCCTGCGGATTTACTTGCAAGGCCGAATGTAGAACCTGTACAGCCTCGGCGCTGTTGGGGAAAATATATTCCGTCGACAGGCCCGATGCCTCGCGATACTCAGCATCGGCGGGTTCATTGAGTTTCTGGCGGCACCAGGCGCGGAAATAGGCAACCAGCGCATGTTTCTGCGGCAAGACCGATCCTGGCTCGCTTTGGTCAGGGGGAACATTCGGATAATCTCGCGAAAGCACATCGAGTGCAGGCTTATAGAGGCCAAGCCGGATATATTCCGACGCGATATTCAGAACGCGATAGGGGTCGGCGGCAAGATGAGCTAGATCGGTCTCGCCCAACTGCCCGCGAAGAAAATAGCTCACGGGCGAAACGGTGAGCACGCTCCTTGCAAGGGAACGCGCCGAGTCTGCCTCTCCGGCTGCTTGCTGAACGGCGCTCAACTCCTCTGCCGCCCTGACATCATCGGGAGCGCTGAGATGCGCCTCGCTCAGGTACCGCTCGGCCTTTTTGAGATCGCCTTGACGCGCGCGCAGTTCGCCCAATTTCAGTGTGGCGGCAGCGTGGAAAACAGGCAGCCGTTGTGCGGTTTCGAAGTTGGTGATTGCTTTGCGGTCGTCACCCTTTCCTTCATAGGCAAGACCGAGATAGTAGGCAATCTCGGGATCGGGCGTGTCGCGCTTTTGCACAGTCTCCAGATAGTTCACCGCGTCGTCGTAGAGCAACAAGCCTGAAGCCAACCGGCCGGCGGCGAGACCCAAGCTGAAACTTTCCGGGAATTTCCGCAAACCCTCACGGTATGTATCGAGGGCCTTTAACAACCGGCCGTTCAACTCGTCGTCGCGGCCGAGTTCGAGCCAATCGCCTTCCGAGCGTTCGTCTGGCTTCGGTATCGCGTGCGACGCTTGCGGTCCGACATGAATCTCCGATTTGGGCGTCCAGTCATATTCGCCCTCCGTCTGCCTGAGCAGAATCGCGCCATTGGGGTCGCGCAGTTCGAAGGTGCACTTGTGAGCCGGATCGCTGAGGTGTACGGTTTGAGTCCAGATTTTTGCCGGATCGAGATCGGCATGCTCATCGATAAGCGCATGGCCGTTCTCAATGACGCGCACCGAAGCGTTTTCAACCGGCTGGTTGGCGTTGAACGAGGCTGTCAGGTTGTCTCCATTGCGGCTCATATGCAGCACGCCAGCGAGATCGGCGCGAGTGATACCGCCGATTGCGTGTACAGGCATCCAGTATTCGAAGAAATGGATGGTTTGGCGCGGCTGAAGAAAAGCGTAGGTCTCCTGGTTACGGAACAGACCAGCCTGGACCTCGACATAGGCGCTGTCGTTATCCGATAGAGCTTTCCGCCAGTCGAGTCCATC
>DAISJE010000234.1:5847-7115 GCA_036821665.1 Bryobacteraceae bacterium
TGCGAATCGTCCCAGACCTGGACACCCGCGTTATTCCACCAGTAGAAGCGATGTCTTACGTCGCTTCGATTATTGAGCGTTACTCGTTCTTCGAGGACCGTGCTGTGCGGGCGCAATACCAGTTCGACAGTCCACTCCATGCCATAAACGCGATCCGTGTTGCCGACGAAAACAGAAGCGCTGCCGTCCGAATTCTTGCGGTATGCAAAATCAACCGGAGACATGGAGACCCAGTTGTGCGATACGGGAAAATTGAATTCGATGCCGAAGGCGGCCCATGCTCCGCGATAGCCGATCTTCGCCTTCTTGATGGACGGATTGGCATAGAACATCGGCTGGCCGTCGATCTTGTCGATGCAGGTGTAAAGATGGCCCCCGATGTCCGGCAGAACGGAGCACTTCAGGTACTCGTTTTCGAGATAGATCGCGCGCAAGGCGTGGTTATCGCGGCGATTCGTCAAGTTGTCGCGGATCGTGTACGGGTAATTGAAGTTCGTCGTAGCGTACAGATCAAACGGCGGATTTGGATCCGGCGGACCCTCTTCATACACGGGCAGCGTCAGAGTACCCTGCCATACGCGCACTTCCGCCTGAGCGCTTTTCAGACACCACGTCACCAGAAGTGCGGCCGGCAAGAGAACAAGAGCGCACAATTTTCTCAAAGCTTGTTTTCGCTTGGACATTGACAACGAACGACAGTTTACCCGAAAGTAAACGAAAGAGCCCGGATGCTCCGTTATCTAACCCGAAGTTATCTGTTATGCATATTGGCCGGCTGCCTTTGGGCAGCGCGACCCGGCGATTTCCAAATCATCGGCCCTGGCGGTGGCGGCGCAATGTTCAATCCCACCATCAGCCCGCATGACGAGAATACGGTGCTGGTGTCGTGCGACATGACGGGCGCGTACATTACGCATGATGGAGGCCAGTCATGGCGCATGTTCAATCTGCGCGGCACCGTGCGTTTTTTCGCCTTCGATCCGGTGAATCCGAAGACGTTGTACGCCTATGTGACCGGGTTGTGGCGAAGCACGGATGCGGGTGAAACGTGGAATCTCATCTATCCAAAACCCTCTACAATTCGCGGAATCCGCATGAATTCGGATCACGCGGACGAAAGCATCGTTGCCGATCCGGACCCGCTCGGTCGGATTGCTGCGCTGGCGATTGATCCGGACGATTCCAAAATTCTATACGCGGCCGCCGGACACGGCAAAGATGCGGCGCTGTATGTATCGCGGGACGATGGCGCAAGCTGGCAGAAACTA
>DAISJE010000235.1:0-7077 GCA_036821665.1 Bryobacteraceae bacterium
CATCGAATGGTACATGCCCCTTTCTCCTCGGCTGGCGATGGTCTATGTCTCGGCGGAAGGAGCACCCGAAAGCGGGTCTGTTTCGATTACAGCACAAGAAGCGACGAACTACTGTATGCGTATCGCGGAGAATCATTACGATCAGCTCTACGGAACCGACGAAGCAATGTTGTTGCCTTACTTGTTGTTCTCTTCCGGCTCTTCCGACGCCAACTAAGACTATCCATTCAAAGAACGGATCAGTGCTTTTTACGACTGTGGCCGAACAATCCGGCGATGCGGAAACAACTCTTGCGTTGCGTTAGGCGCCCGGCGTCTACCTACAACACCGCTACTTACCGCCGAATATACGGTGGAAAAACTGCTTCCAGTGCCATTGCGGCTCCTGGCATTCCGGCGCGGGGGCGTACATGATCGTGTCCGTGCCGCGCTCCACTCCGAGCGATTGCAGTTCGGCGCCTGCCGCCTTCACATTCACTGTGACGAAGCTTTTGCAGCCGTCAACAGAAGCGATCTGCCACGGAGAAGTGATCTTTTTGTCGGGACCCCAGTCTTCCAGGAATCGCTTGTAATCGTAGTTTGGGCACGGCTTCGCCGCCGTGCAACCCCAGTCGCTGTAAGCCTGCTGATAATTGTGGCTGTTTACCTCAGCCAGGAATTTTTTGACAGCTTGCTTTTCTGAGTAATTGTGAAAGACGAGATAAAGGATCCAGGCAAGTATAAGGGCGGCGATGCAGCCCAGGATGATCCACTTGATAATCCGGTTGCGGCGCTCTTCTCCAGCGCCGTACGTCTGCAGGTAGCCGCCCATGTCCTTTTAAAGTCTTCGCCTCGCTGAAAAACGCTGGCTCATTCAAAATCTACTTAATCGCGGCACCAGTGCTGCTGGCACCGGTGATTGGATACGCCTTGTCATAAGCGGCCGTGGCATCCGCCGTAATGTCCAGCGCTGGTTTGTAGTAAATGGTATTGGTTACGTCTATAACGACGTCGATTCCACGCTGCTCCGCAATTTTCTTCACAACCGCCGCCATCTGGCGGCCAGCCCGGCCGAGAATGTCCTGACGCTCATTGTTCACGTCACTCTGTAGATCCTCACTGTCCCGCTGTAGTTGCTTTTGTTTTTCAGTGCCGCTCTGCCGCAGTTGAGCCTCACGGTCGGGCGTGAGATTAGGAGCACTCAATTGCTGTTGAATGCTTTGCAGATCCCGCTGCAGATTTTCAATCGCCTGTTGGCGCGGACGATACTTTGCCTCCAGATCCGCCTGATCCTTCTTAAGCTCCTGTGTATCGGCGACGGCTTTTTGAGCATTCACAATAGCAACGCGTGCCGGCTGAATGGCTTGGGCTTCAACCTTCATGATCGGAAACGCGACTACAGCAGCCAGGAGCAAAGTGCTCCGCAAACTAGAAAGCATTACGTTTTTAAACTCCCTCTGATTGATTCAGCCGGACTTCTGCCGCCTGGGGGCACGGTCCCACCGAAGATTTTAGGCTAGCACCTCACGCACGACCTTCCCGGCTCACACGTTCGATCCGGCCCTTCGAATCGATTCTGAGACGCACATCGCGCCAGCGAACTTTCCTTCCGGCGTATGACGTAACCCAGATCGCAAATGAGTACAGGTCCCAGATGGGCGCAAACCAGCAGAATGCCGCGATGGCCGGCGCTCGGAATACAAGACCGGCTGCAAGAAACGCAGACAGAACACGTGTGAACGCGAGGACTAAGGCCGGCATCCACATGCCGCATAATGCCGCAGCGGCGATCCAAACGCCCGTTTGCGCTATTGGCAGCCCTAAATACCCCTTACCCTTGGAAACCCGGATTGTTCGGGCCCAGCGCACCTGGTGGCGCCAAACACCGAGCCAACTATCGTCGTTGAGCGAGGTTTCGACAACGTAAGTGGAAATTACGGCGCGCTTACCAGACGCGGTCAGACGTTTTGCAATTTGGTAATCATCTGCGAGATAGTTCGCCACTGAAGCGAAGCCGCCTGCTCGCTCCAAATCCTCCGCGCGAAAGGCCAAGGTCGAGCCCAGCCCGAACTCGCGTACCCCAACTAGGGGGGCAACCAGCGTGCTTGGCATGAAATCAGTAGCAATACCGAACGATTCCCAAGCTGCCGGAAGCGTATGTGGTTTGGCCCGGTATAGACAAGTGACCAGTCCGACTCCAGGATCACACAAAGGCGCAACTACTTCGCGCAAGTAGCTGGGCGTCACGCGGATATCACTGTCGTTGACCACCCAGAGCGGATAACGCGCATGCCCGGCCAGGGTCATAAGCAAGCCGACCTTGCCGTTCGGAGCCGGCGATGCGCCCACGATCAGGTGTATGGGCACGCCCGGAAAATTGAACTGCAGGCGGCGCACTTCCTCTGCTGCCGGATCGGCGGCGTCCTGGACACCAAATACAATTTCGAATTGAGGGTAGTCTTGCCGTAACTGCGAAACGAACGCTTCACGCGTGTTCGGGTCGAGTCCGCGCAGCGGTTTTAGGACCGATATGCCCGGCTCAAAATTGGGGACCGCTCCCTGGCGGTCGCCGCTCCCCAAGCGCGAGCAGCGCAGAAAGCGAAGCGATGCGAAGATCGAGAGAAGCTGATACGCAAGGGCTGGAAGAAAGACGATCCAGGAGAATCGCAATCGAATTATCCAGCGAGAAGAAGCACGCCACCGAGGACCAGCAGCGCTCCCGCCGTGCGCCTTTTGCCGACCGCTTCGTTCAATAGCAGCTTTGCGAGCAAGGTCTCGAGGACCAAGCTGGCCGCAGAAGCCGGTACGGCAAAACTTAGAGGTGCTATTTGAACCAGCGCCATAAAGGCGAAGAAGGAAATGGCCATGCACAGCATGGCGAGCACGAGATAACGGCGGCTGAGCGTGAGGCGAAGCAACCGCGCCAACCCTCGGGCATCCACGGACTGCTCGCCGCTGCGTTTCATTTCGTAGCTCTGGAGCAAATCAGCCACAACCGTACTCACCACGATTATGGTTAAAAGCGCCCACTTCATTGTTCGATCCTTGGCGAAGACTCCGTCTGATGGGTGGTGGTCCCAACCAGAATGGCTCCCGCAAAGATAAGCAACGTTCCTATCCAGTGTTTCGGGCTGACTGCTTCATCCAGAAACAGCTTTCCCAGAACAGCGGCCAGTACATAACCGACTGCCGTCAGCGGCAGCGCAAAGCTCAGATCCGCCCAGCTCATTAAGGCCATGCGCGTCAGCAGCCACAGAATTAGCAGGGCGATACCGCTGGCTACAAATGGATTTACAATCGCGCGGACGTAGCCGATTGGATTCCATCCCATCGATTCGCCCAGATGCTTCATGCCCCACGCCAAGCACAAATTCCCGAACGCGTTAAACAGAATCACCGCAAAGGCCAGGAGAAAAGTGCGCAGTTTGGAGTTTCGCGGAGCTTCTAAGCAATTCTCCTCAACAACCCCGCAGATAACGAGCTCTTCTTCCAGGTCCGTCGTCATCAATCGCCGGCAGTCAGAACGGCGGCCCGCTCTTTCTCTTTCTTTTGATCTCGCACGAACTGCTTCCGTTTGGACCGGAGCGACAGATACTCCCGCGCCTCTTTATAAAGCCGGCGGCGCTCCGCGTTATCAAACATCGCTTTCCCGATCAGCCTTAATGCGACCTTCGGCCGGAAGTAGAACTCTCCGTAGAAGCGCTCCACCCAGTCCACCAACTCGGCACGATCGAGTCCCGGATATTGATAATTCGGAAGCTGATGGCCGGCTTCATCGGTCATGATCTCGTCTATCGTGATCAGGCCGTTCTTCTTCACGTGATCGTAGAACTCAGTGCCGGGGAATGGATGACCGAGCGAGACCTGGATGGTTTCGACATCCAGCTCTTTTGCAAAGTCGATGCTCTTGCGAATCGTCTCGCGGGTTTCGCCGGGCAGGCCGACGATAAAATCTCCGTGAATTGTTAAGCCCAGCTTCTTGCAGTTAGCGGTGAAGCGGCGGGCCATATCGATGGTCGCGCCCTTTTTAATATTTTTCAGGATCTGCTGATCGCCCGACTCGTATCCCACAATTAAGAGACGGCAGCCCGCATCTTTCATGGCCTTCAACGTGTCGTAATCCGTGGTTACGCGCGACGTGCAACTCCAAGTGAAGTTCAATTTTTTGAGCTTCGAGCAGAGCTCGATCGTGCGCGCCTTTTGGTAATTGAAGGTGTCGTCGTCAAAGAAAATTTCCTTCAGGCCGGGAAAATTCTCCAGCGTCCAGCGGCATTCATTCGCGATGTCGTCAGAAGAACGCAGACGCCAGCGGTGTCCGGAGTGGGTCTGAGGCCACAAACAAAAGGTGCATTGCGCCGGACATCCGCGCGTCGTGTAGAACGAGATATACGGATTCAGCAGAAACGGGACGTTATAACGGCGGAAATCGAGGTCGCGTTTATAGACCTTCGTCACCCAGGGCAGCGCATCGAGGTCTTCGATGACCGGCGCTTCCGGATTGTGCTGGAATCCACCATTCTTCCGGAAAACAACACTTGGAATCTCTTCGAGCGGTTTGCCCATGGCAAAATCGCGGATCGCGTAGTCGAATTCGCGCTTTACGACGAAATCAATCGCAAGCGAAGCCCGCAAGCTCTTTTCCGGTTCAATCGTGACCGGAGGGCCTACAAAGGCTACCTTCAGCTTCGGATTGAGGTCCTTCATCATCTCCGCAATCTTTACATCGACGTGGAAGCCAGGAGTGGAAGTAAACAGAACCAACAACTCGAAATCGGCCGCCATAGCGACCGTCTGGTCTATGGAAATCTTGTGAGGCGGAGCATCAACCACTTTGCTGTCCGGGATCATCCCGGCGGGATAGCAGATCCAGACGGGATACCAATACGATTCAATTTCGCGCGCCGCTGGCCAGCGCGAGCCCGCACCGCCATCAAATCCCTCAAAAGAAGGGGGGTTCAGAAAAAGCGTTCTCATGGACTCCCTTTGAGCTTTACCCTTTAGTTTACTTTGTTTTAGCTCTATTCCTCAATGATAGCTTTCCACCGGGTACCGCCTGGGGTTTAGTGGGGAATAGCCGCATTCAGTGGGAAGAAAGCGTCTTTAATTGGAAGAGGTAAGCGATGCGGAGCTGGTTTCAACTTCCTGAGAAACCACATCGCGGGACGAATTCGGGCCCGAATTTAAGTAGTTTACATCAATTTCAACTTTACCCACTAGACGAGTCTGGATGGTACTAACCAGGTGAGCCGGAACGGGGACCCCGTTCTGAATTGCGAAAGCGCGCTCAAAATCGACCTTTTTAAAGAAAATACTTGGATTCTTGACGAGCCGACCTTTTTCGTAGACCGGAAGAAAGCTGCTCGCGTCCAGCCACAGCTCGCCCTTAAACAGCCCTACTTTTTTATGGCGGGGAGAGAGCTGAAATACATAGACATCCTTTCCAAGGACGCCGCGTTCGCCGCGAAATTTGAACTTGTAGTTCGCCGGCGTGATAGCCAGGTCTTGTTTTCCCTGTCCTTGCTGCTCGGCTTGCAGATAGCGGGCAATTACCTGATTTTTGACAGTATTATCTCCTTGAAAGCTAAGCACATTGTACGTGATTTGGCCCACCCGGGAAATTTGTCTTAGGACCCGCAACCGCCCCTGCTTTTTCCATCGTGGAACCGACGCGCTGATATCAATTTCGACAGAGCCGTCCCCAACAGGAGCAGGATGATTTTGCGTCGCGTGTAAGTATTGCGTGATGATTACATCCGAAGGGTTGCCCTGAAAATCGGGAACATTCCCTTCCGCACCAAGGACCGGGCCGGCAGCCAGCAAAGACACAGACAGCAGGCCAAATAAGACTTTGTTCTTCAATTTGATGTGTGCTACCCCGGCAGCCCTGACTCCGGAGCATTCCCGAAACAATAACCGATATGCCAATGTAACAGATCGGCCGTTCGGGTTCCTTTCTTCTGTCCCTCGTTTAGATGAAATGTCCGGCCCTCTCGGTTGCAACGATAAAAAGGTGGGGAAAAGCGCTGCCATTTGGTTTCCGGTCTAGTGAGATACAAACCTGATTCGTTGCAGAAGCTGTAAAGTTGACATGCCGGGCCTCCGGCAAAATGCCCTGTAACTTCCTTGCCTTTTCTATCGAATCAACCGCTGAGGCTTTCCGAAGTCCACCATGATGACGAAGTTCAGTAGCAACAATTCAATTTGCGCTAGCCGCATCCCTAAAGAATGTGAATCGGATTCGCGCTTTGCACTGGATGTATTTGCCTGCAAAACGCCAATCAGGGGCTTCGGTAGGAGAGTGCAGTCGATGCGTTTCAAACCAATTCGAATTGGTCGTATGTTCAAATTCTGCACCCTCACCGTCGCTACTTTAGCCGCACACACCTACGGCTTGCAGGCTCAATCCATTCCGGTTCAGATGTCACCAGAAAGTTTCGACATCGACAACTCCCAGACGGGCTCCTCCGCGAGGGCTGCCCAATTCGGCACCTTTCTTGGACGTCGCGCGGTGTATCTTCCGTCAGGCCTGTTAAAGCTGAAAGGAAAACAGCTCCGCGACGGTACATTGGATGTCGATATTGCAAGCAAGCCACATGGCTTGTTTATAGGAATTGCTTTCAGGATCGAATCGGAAGCAAATATGGAAATCCTGTATCTGAGACCTTTGGCTTCAGACACGGTCGAAGCCGTACAGTACACGCCGCGGCTCAATGGCGATATTATTTGGCAACTGTTGAATTCGAGCCACGAAAAGGCCAGCGCACATATCCCGGCAGACGAGTGGGTTCATATGCAAATCGTGGTGCGCGGCCGAACCTGCAGGCTCTTTCTAAACGCAAGCAAAGTTCCTACGCTGACCGTCACTAATTTGCGTAGGGGAGATAGCGAGGGAGGAATCGGGTTATGGTCTCTTGGCGGCGGCGGCTATTTCAGCAATCTAAGCTACAAACCTCTTCCCGATCGGAGGCCATTGCCAGATCTACCGCCATTTCAGCGGCCCGGTTTGCTATCCAATTGGGAGCTTTCGCCTGCGTTTGATGCGGGTGACGTCGACGCCAGCACGTATCCGGCTTCCATCAGTCAATGGGAAAAAGTGCA
>DAISJE010000236.1:0-7067 GCA_036821665.1 Bryobacteraceae bacterium
GCGTGTGGACCAACGACAACAGCTGCACGGTCCCGACCGTTCCGTCGGGCGGCGCAGCCAATGCCTATCCGTTCCAGACCAGCGCGTTCGACGGCGGCGTTCTGCCGACCGACGGCGGTCCGACGGACGTGACCCGTACGCTCGAAGGTTATGTCGAGCTGATCGAAATGGGCACCGTGACCAACACCACCAACAACAGCCTCAAGGCCATCACCCACAGCAACGGCGTTCCGTCGAACTGCGGCCAGGTCTACGGCGCGTGGAACGGTGGTTACTGGGCGTCTGACGCGTCGATCGACATCGGTCCGTCGACCGGTGGCCTGTTTGGTTCGGGCGCGATCGTCAACGTTGCGGAAGGCACGATCTCCGGCTACAACGCCGACGCGATCGACCAGTTCTACACCGCGAACGACCTGATCACGCACCACACCGCTCCGGGTTCGCTGTCGCCGTCGATCGCGAGCGCGACCTCGACCACGAGCTACGTGTTCGCCCCGAGCCCGAGCTCGAGCACCCCGACGCTGGTCACCACGACCTACGCCGCGGGCGTCGACGCCGTGTCCTCGCTGTTCATGGCCGATGCGGTCTACAACGAGTACTGGACCAGCGGCGGTACGGCTGCCAACTCGGAATGGGTCATCACGTTCCCGACCAAGCGTTTCTATGTTGACCCGGCCAGCGCCACGGGCGGTCTGAGCCCGTTCGACGTGCTGTTCTCGAGCAAGAACGGCGGCACGTCCTGCGCCTCGATCGGCATCAGCAGCTACGATCGCGAAGAGAAGTCGCCGGCTGGTTCGATCAACTTCTCGCCGGCGCCGGTGTACGGCAATGCGCTGTGCTACGAAGCCCAGGTTGTTACCTTCAACCAGGGTAAGGGCGCCAGCGTGGTGCTCGGCTCGAACCTGACGGCCAACATCAACACGGGTGCGAACAACGGTTGGGTGCAGATCGACCTGTACGGCAAGTCCCCGGCGAACCACGTCCTGCCGGCCTCGTACACGATCAACAGCAACAACGTGTTCCGCGGTCTGCCGGTCACGGGCTTCTGGGTGGCTGAGCTGGTCAACGGCAACGTCGGTGGCGTTCTCTCGAACTACTCGGCGCTGTTCCGTCACAAGCTGCATCGCACCTGCGCCCAGACCTCGGGCTCCACCTGCTCCTAATCAGAGCTGGGGTTTAGGTGATGTAGTGTTACAGGACAAGGGGGAGCTTGCGCTCCCCCTTGTTTTTTGCGTTAAGCGGTTGAAAAAAGCGGATAAATGGTGTATGGATACTTCGCACCACTATCCATAATACGTTGTTGATTACAAACAATAGCCTTGCGGAATACGGAGAAAATATGTTGAAGAAATTATGCTTGACCAGCCTCGCGCTGGCATTCGGGTCCATGGCGTTCGCCCAGACCGCCCCGGTCACAACCACCACCAATTACAGCTCGCCTGTGACGATTAAGTCGGCCAACGGCTGTTCGATCACGGGTGCAAGTTCGGTTAGTTACGATCCTTCTACCAACACCATTACGGCAGTTGGTGGTCAGGATAGTTGCGCTACGGGTACTCCTGTTCAAACTGCCAGTGTCTCGCTCTCGATCACCCCGACAAGCTATACCCTTGGCTCGGGCGCAGCTGCTCCGGTCGTCAACGTAACGAACAATACCTCAGCGGCCACGGTTACCTGTACGCTGAATCCGACCAACGGCTTTACCGTAACGTCTGCATCGACCATTACCAACACGGGCACCTTCTCGCTCAGCGCCCCGACAACTGCCGGAACCTATACCTTCGCGCCGGTATGCACCACGAGCACACCCGGTTATACCGTTTCCGTGTTGCCGACGGCCGTGTCGTTGGCTGTCGCGGGAGGCCCCCCGCCGCCGGGTTCATGCGATGCGTCGCAGACAGCCACCGTAGGGACCAAGACCCTGCAGCGCTTGTGTGCGGGTAGCATGAACGTATGGCCGGCAGGCACCGCCTATAATGGTGCGCTGACTGATCTGGGCACGGTGCTCGGTGGCAAAACGTTCCCGACCTTCTCGTACGCCGGCTATTCGCCGACGTTCTCGATTGCCTCCGGGTACTACGTTGCTCTGGCGTTCACCCCGACGGTCTCGGGCGCGATCCAGTTCTCGGCGAATCCGAGCTACGGCGATGGTGGCGTCATCTCGCTTGCCACTCAGCCCGGCTCACTGATGCAGGGTAGCACCGGCGTTATCTGCTCGTTGACTCGTGGCGGCAACAACAGCTTGTATGTGAGCACCACGGCGGGTTCGATCTGCCAGGTACAGGCGGGTACGACCTACTTCATCAATTTCGCCGACGTGGATACGCAGGGCAACAACCTGTGCTATGGCGGCAAGGCGAATACTTGCGCCAGTTCGCTGGTGTCGTACACGCTGTATACGAGCAAGTAATACTCACCAGCCATCGTCTGAAAGTTCCGGCGCATTGCGCCGGAACTTTCAGGATAGATCGATGACTAAATGGGTTCTTGATTCAACTCTCAAAGGCCGGATAATTTCCGGCCTTTGTTTTTTCGGTGACGATATGACCTTCAAAAAAATCTTCGGTGCGATATTGGCAGTGGCCGGTCTCGCAAGCGGTGCTCATGCAGACGATCAGGTGGAAATCCTCAAGCAGGGTGACACCGTGGTGACTATGGCGGATGTGGAAGGTTTCCTGCAGCAAATGCCCAAGGAACGCAGGACAGGCTTCCTGGATAATCAGGCACGCGTGCAGCAGATGCTGATCGGCATCCTGCGCGACAAACAATTGGCCAATCAGGCTCTGGCCATGAAGTTGGACCAGGATCCGGATGTCCAGGCCCAAATCGCATTTATGCGCAACCAGATTCTCTCGGCGAAGCGCATAAGCGCGTACGAGGAATCTCTCAAGATTCCTTCCATGGAGGCAGCGGCCAAAGAACAGTATCTGGCGCACAAGGCCGACTACGTGATTCCCGAGGTGGTCGACGTGCAGCATGTGCTGATTTCGGAAAAAGGCCGCAACGACGCAGAAGCCAAAGCACTCGCGGAAAAAGTCCGGACCGAAGCGGTTGCCAATCCGGACGGGTTCGGCCAACTGGTCGAGAAGTATTCAGAAGATGGATCGAAAGTGAACAACAACGGTCAGATTCGCGATGCGACTTCCGACAAGGTCGTGAAGGAGTTTTCCGCTGCGGCGCGAAAATTGAAAACGGTCGGAGAGATTTCTCCCGTCATAAGGACCGCTTACGGCTATCACGTGTTGAAGCTGATTCGGCTGGCGCCAGCCCGCCCGCAGGATTTTGATGCGGTCAAAGATCAGCTGGTGGCAAAGCTGAAAGAAAATTACGTCGCCGAACAACGCAAAGCCTTCCTCGGGAAACTGGATCAAAGCGCGCCCAGCGTCAATCCACAGGGCATGGAAGCGATGCAGCAGCGCTACAATTTGGGGGTTTTACCCTCTATCGGGGAGGCGATCAAGGCGGCGGAGTCGGACTCTAAGAAATAGTTTGGGGCCTGAAACTGCTCTTGCTTTGTGGCGGGGCGTTCCGGTGCACCGCTTGGTGAATGGTCGTCAGGGGCGTGACTTGTACTGAAATATCTTCCACGCGCTATGATCAGGGCAAGGAGGGGGTTAGCTCTTTGCGAGCTCCTCTAGAGATCGCCAGACATGCCTCTACGCATGGCCAGGGTCACTTCTCAAATCCCATCGCTCGAAGGCCGCATAAAATTGGGTAGAACGATGTAAGAATTGAATCAGCCGCAACTGAACCGAACTGTAGCTTTCTAAGGGAGAAAAGGAATGAGCAGTCGCATGCAGAAGGTTTTCCAAGGTGGCGGCATTGTTCTTTTGTTGCTTGGCTTTGTGTGGGCGTTCTCTGTGTCGGCCGCTGGTCCGGAGCTGGCTGTGCCTGCGCGCACGCTCATAACTCAGAGGATTGATTCCACGAACCGCGTTGAACTTCCAGGAAACATTCGTCCCGAATTAGGTTCGGCGTTCGATTTAGGTCAAGTTGCGGATAGTTTCGCCGTAAGTCATATGACTCTGGTTTTACGCCGTCCGGCCGAACGCGAAGCCGAGTTAGAGCGGTTCATCGTTGCGTTAAACGATCCCCAATCCGCAAGCTATCATCGTTGGCTTACGCCGAGCGAGTTCGGGGCACGGTATGGTCTTGCCGAAGAGGACTTGAAAACAATTTCTTCTTGGCTCCGCAGTGGTGGGTTTACCGTCCACACAATCCAGCCCAGCGGAGTAATGATCGATTTCTCTGGCTCGGCGGGCCTGCTCCGAAAGCATTTTGGAGTTGAAATCCATAGATTGAACGTGCAGGGCGTGGAGCATTTTGCAAACATCAATGCTCCGCAAATTCCAGCCTCGCTCTCAGAAGCAATAGCCGGCATTACAAATCTGCACGACTTTCTCCCTCGTCCGGCGCAGAGCGGTCCAGCCTATAATTTTCAAAATTCGTCCTCCCACGCGATTTCTCCCTCCGACTTAGCGACAATTTACAAGTTGACTCCACTTTTCAACACAGGGATTACCGGGCAAGGGGTGACGATTGCGACTATTAATGCCGTCGATCCAAAAAATACCGGGGACTGGAATACATTTCGATCAACATTCGGATTGTCAGGTTATAGCTCGGGCTCGATAACTTTGGTGCATCCAGGTTGCTCCGATCCAGGGTTGCCTGCAGGTGCCAGTCGAGATGTCGAAGTGGAATCGGTAATGGATCCTGAAATGGTTATGGCCATGGCTCCCGGCGCCACCATTTTAGCCGCCGTTTGCTCCGATTTAACGGTTGCACTACAGACGCTCATTAACCAAACGTCTCCGCCGAACATCATCAGTCTAAGCTACTTAAGCTCAGAAATTGGAGCTGCGTCCTTTAATGCGCAAATCTCAAATCTTTACCAGCAAGGAGTGAGCGAAGGTGTGTCTATATTTGTTTCCGCTGGAGATTGGGGTGGGTCCGCTGGTGGTGGAACTTATGACACCAGCGGCGCTCATGCTACGCAGCTTGGGCTAGGCGTCAGTGGACTTGCATCTACGGCATATGATATTGCCGTAGGCGGAACACAATTTTACGGCCAAACTTCTTGGGATCCCGCAAGCACCGCATGGGGCGGAACCAATTCTTCCACCTATGGTTCGGCTCTGTCCTATATCCCGGAATTACCGTGGAATTCAAGTTGCGCGAACAGCAATTTAGCTTCTTACAATCATCTGACGACATATGGAAGTAGTGGGACCTGCAGTCAGTATTTCTATGCTCCATGGACGGGTAATTTGACGGGTGGAGGCGGCCCTAGCAACTGTGCAACTGGAACACCGACCACCTCGGGCGTTGCTGGTGGAACATGTGCGGGGTGGCCGAAGCCGTCATGGCAAGTAGGGGCGTTTGGAAATCCTGCGGACGGAGTCCGGGATTTACCCGATGTTTCCCTAATAGCCTATTTGATTTTGATCTGCGATTCGGGAAACCTCAGTTCGGATCCCTGCGGGCTGGGGAGTAGCTCTCAGCCGGATGCTGGCGGCGGTGGCACATCCGCTTCTGCGCCATTGATGGCCGGAATTCAGGCGCTTATCAATCAAAGAACTGGCTCGAGCTGGGGTAATCCGGCGCCTATTTATTATCAGTTGGCCAACACCGAGTACGGAAGTTCGGGCAATCCAAATTGCAATTCCAACTCAACTTCTGGAGTTGCCTCGACTTGCATATTCAACGACATTACACAAGGAAATAATGATTACCCTTGTGCCACCGGTTCACCGAATTGTTATTCCGGATCTCCCGCGTCCGGGCCGATCGGTGTTTTATCTCTGTCCACTACCTCGTACATACCTGCTTATCAAGCTATGGGCGGATGGGATTTTGCAACGGGTTTAGGCTCGGTCAATGCCTACAATTTGGCCACCGCATGGCCGAAACCTTCTGAACCCGACCAGGCCGGAATCGCGTCGGTTTTAGCGAATCCGCAATCGTTCAACGGCACATGGCCCGGCTTTTCTTTTGGATTGTCTGGCGATATTCCGTTCGTGATGAAAGTCAACGGTGGCGAATTGCCCAAACCTGTGGTCTATAGGCCCGCTACTGGCAATTGGTATATTAATTTGGGTGGATTCCAGAATTATCAGGCATCGCAAACCCAGGTTGTCCAGTTCGGCGGATTCGCTGGCGATGTGCCGCAGATTGTGAACTACAACGGCTTTGACCATCTGGCGGTCTATCGTTCCGGCCAGATTCTGATGGACACCGATAATCAAACATTCTCGGGATCGAATGTCCAAATTCTGCCGGCCTGGAGTCCCTTAATCCCAGCTACCGTTTCGCAAACCGTATCAAACGGAGCTTACTTTTCCGGAAGTTGGAATGGGTTTTCCTTCGGCTTGTCGTCGGGGGATACACCGTTGCTTATTCAGCTTACCTCAGGTGGCCCTAAGCTCCCGGTCGTATTTCGCAACTCTAGTGCAAATTGGTTTATCGACTTGAACGGATATTCGAATTATACGACCGCCGGAACTCAGACGGTGGCTTTTGGCCTGCCTGGTGATATTCCGGAAATCATCTATTGGAATGGGGCTGATCACTTGGCCGTATTCCGGCCTTCCACAGGGCAAACGATAGTCGATACCGACAACCAGTCGTACCACGGAACCAACGCGCTCGTTATTCCTTAGAACATGCTGAGCGCCGCAATGGCAAACAGCCATTGCGGCGCCGCGTGGAATCATTCTGCCCGGCTTGCAGGCGGGGGCTCCGGTCCGGTACCTTTGTCCTGCAGCCGTTGGTCGCTACGGTGCGATCTAGTCCAGCTCCCTGTCCGCAGCTGAGCGTTACGGATTTACACTCAACTAGCCGCCCGATCGAGATGCGGATCTCGTCCGCCGTCTGCGAATGCAGGCCGCTCTGGAAATGATGGCTCAGAATTTTCGTAGGATCTTGCTATTGTGTTTGCGTCCAATGTGAACCAGATGACTTGTAGTTTTTCGCTGGCATGACCCCCGCTGCACTCCAGTCGCGACCAGCGGCAAAATCGCTGGCCATCACGATCCATTTCATCCGCCGCGAGCTGCGCAACCGTT
>DAISJE010000237.1:0-7060 GCA_036821665.1 Bryobacteraceae bacterium
ATCGATCTCGCGCGGCTTTGCGCTGAGTCACATATTGGAGCTGAAATCGGCCCGCATCTTCCTATCGCTCCACGGGCTTCACTCAGAGAAGCTCTGCACGGAGGAGAAGACTACGAGCTTCTTTTCACCGCGCCGCCGCGCAGGAAAGTCCCTGGAGATATTGCCGGCCTGCCGGTTACGCGCATTGGATCAGTAACGCGGGATCACCCCGGAGAAATTTATTTTGGAGGCCGGCTACTTCCATCGAAAGGTTTCGATCATTTCGCATGAACACTCAAGCGTATCCCGCACCCGACCCGAGCCCGATTCTCGATTACATCGAAGCATTCCGCCGTTCAAAGACCATGTTTACAGCGGTTCGGCTGGGCATATTCGATCGTTTGGAGGAAAAGCCGCAATCCGCCGCTCAACTCGCCACTGAATTCAGTCTGAATGTTCGGGCACTTTCGCGTTTGCTGGCTGCTTGCGTTGCACTGGGGCTGCTCACCCGCGAAGGCGACACTTTTCAAAATACGGCCTCAACTTCGCGCTATCTGGTCACAAGCAGCCCGTATACATTCGCCGGATACATCAGTTATTCGGATGAATCGCTGTTTCGCCTCTGGTCGCATCTCGATGACGCTGTGCGCGAAGGCAGCAATCGGTGGGAGCAGACTTTTGGCAGCCGCGATGCTCTTTTTGATTACTATTACCGGGATCCGCAGGCCACCGCGAATTTTGTACGCGCCATGAATGGCTTCGGGATGCTTGTCTCAGATCGCATTGTGCAGGCTTTCGATCTCGGCCGGTTCAGGCACCTGGTCGATCTCGGCGGCGCAACCGGCCATCTTGCCATTGCGGCTTGCCGGGCTTACCCAGATTTGCACGCAACTGTCGTCGACTTGCCGCGCGTCGAGCCTTTCGCGCGGGAGCATATCGAACACTCTTCGGTATCAGAGCGCGTGCGCTTCGTGACAGCCGATTTCTTTGCCGATCCGCTTCCTTCCGGTGATTTGTATGTACTTGGGCGTATTGTTCACGATTGGGACGACACAAGAACAAACGCTCTTCTCACGAAGATTGCTGCTGCGTTACCGTCAGGAGGCGGTATTCTGCTGGCCGAAGCACTCATAGACGACGATGGTTGTGGTCCCGTCTATGCTCTGATGCAGGACCTAAATATGCTGGTGTGTACGGATGGGCGTGAGCGAACGCTTGCCGAGTATCGTGAACTGCTGGAGCATGCCGGATTCAGCGATGTGCGCGGCAGCCGGACCGGCTCATTGGTGGATGCGATCTTTGCATTGAAAAAGTAATCATGTCGGAAATTAAAATCGACCGGATCTCCTACGGTGGCTGGCCGAACTGCTACCGTCTCGCGAATGCCGAAGTAGAAGTTGTCGTGACGACCGATGTCGGACCACGAATTATCCGCTACGGGTTCATAGGGGGCCGGAACATGTTTGCCGAGTTCCCGGATCAGCTCGGCAAATCCGGTGAGGCATGGTGGATGATGCGGGGCGGCCATCGCCTATGGGTTGCGCCCGAGGTCGTTCCGGACACGTATGCGCTCGACAACGGACCAATCAAAGCTACGGTCGATGGACAAGAAATTCACCTCCTACAGCCGATCGAACCCGAAACTTCGTTGCAAAAAGAGATCTCAATCCGGCAGAATGCCGGGGGCGGCATGGAAGTAAGTCACCGCATTACCAATGCCGGGCCGAAACCGCGCCGAGTTGCTCCTTGGGCTCTCAGCCAGATGACACCCGGAGGGACCGGCATCGCGATTTTTCCGCCGCGCGGCTGCCACGACGAGTGCCTGCAACCTACTCATCCTTTGGTGATGTGGGCGTACACGGATTTCTCGGACCCGCGCTGGCGTCTGACGAAAAAATATCTGATTTTGAAACAGAATCCGGCTGACGAGTCGCCGCAAAAAGCCGGCCTTTTTCATGAACACACAGCAGCCGCCTATTTGCTTGACGGCGATCTGTTCGTAAAGCGCTATCAAGCCGATCCGTCTGCCACCTATCCGGATTTTCACTCTTCATTTCAGATCTTTACCAACGGCAGCTTCCTTGAACTGGAAACACTGGGTCCGCTCAACGATCTTGCGCCCGGCGAGTCCGTTACTCACGTGGAACTTTGGTCGCTACACAAAGGCGTGCAATTGAATTCTTTTTCCGACGATGAGTTGGATCGCGCTCTACTGCCATATTTCGACCAGGCACAACCTAAGAGTCCCAAAGGCTGACCGGAAATGGTGCCAGCTTGAACAGAGGGCGACAAAAAAGGCCAGCAGAAAGCTGGCTTTTTGTTTTGAAGTGCTCAGGGAATTTGGTCGGGTGGGCTGTTTGTGGGTGTTAGAAGAATTTCTTAGGTTGGGTGTTGGTGCTTGTGGGATTCAAGTGCGGAGCAACCACTATTCCCTGAGCCGATCTCATCGTGTACGTGCCTCTTTAAGCATCTGAAATACCAAACAAAATCTCTTGATGTTGCAATCACTTATTGTGTTTATCGACTCCGGCCGCAGCGCATTTTTTACCGACATGGAAAGTATGCCCTGGCGAGGTGACATCCAGATCAAAACACTCGGTGTTTGGCGAATAAAAGGCGAATACGAGGTGGTATGCTGGTCATTGGAATGCGCCCTCATCCGGCTCTCGAGAAACTTCGTGAACAGCTCGGCTATCTGGAATGCACGAACCGGTTCTCAAAGACTGTCCCGGTTGCGGATGCAGTGGATCGCTGGTTGCCTCATGGCGGTCTACCCACAGCATGTATTCATGAGGTAAAAAGCGCGAGTTTGGCCAGCGCTTTGGCTTTCTGCTCAATCCTCTCGGCACGCATCGCCGGAGAACAGGGCAACATCGTTTATCTTTCGTCCGACCGCACTCTGCATCCGCTCGGACTTCTTCCTTACGGGGTCAAACTGGACCGGCTCCTTCTCGTCTCAGTACGGCGATCGCAGGATCTCGCCTGGGCGCTTCTCGAAGCGCTTCGCTGTTCGCAAGTGAGCGCTGTAATGGCAATGCTGGATGACGCTGACCTCACGAGTTCACGGCGCTTGCAGCTTGCAGCGGAAAACAGCGGAGCAACGGGGTTTCTTCTAGGCCGCAGCACTGTGGCGGCAATTGCATCGCCCATTACGCGGTGGAAAATTTCAGCGCTTGTTGGAAATCCCGAACAAAGATTCGATGAACCAATATGGACCGTTGATCTTCTCTATTGCCGTAGCGGCAGGCCGGGAAGCTGGACCATTGAATGGCGCAACCAGCGGCTGAGCACATTGTTTAATCGACAAGTGTCTATGCCAACAAAGCGCGAGGCGATGGCGGGATGAGATGGCACGACGTTTTCTCAGCCTCTTCTGCCCCACTGTCGCTGGCGATCGGCTCAAGCAACTGGTGGAATGGTGCGATCGATATTCCCCTCTCGCGGCGGCCGATGGGAACGACGGTATCGTCCTCGACATCACGGGCTGTACCCATCTGTTCGGCGGAGAAGACAAGTTATTCCTGGATCTGCGGCGACATCTTCTCCGTATGGGTATTCCATCAAAAGTCGCAATTGCGGATACCTGGGGTGTCGCATGGGCTCTAGCGCGCTATAGCAAGGCCTCCATTGTTCATGGAGAGCCGGCTGTTTCCGCGCTCGTTCGTTTGCCGGTCGAAGCGCTGCGGCTGCCGGAAGAAATTGTTTTCAAGCTGAGGCGCCTCGGGCTATCCACAATTTTTGATGTGAGGAAGATCCCGCACCGCTCGCTGGATGCGCGATTCGGCCCAGTTCTCCCCTGGCGCCTCGATCAGATCTTTGGAAAGGCGGAAGAGCCGTTGACACCCTGGCGGCCACCGGCGCCGCATCGAGCTTCACGAATTCTCGGCGAACCCGTCTCGACCGCCAGCGCAGTGGAATATGTGCTGCGCGATCTGATGCAAGAAATCTGTGTGCGGCTCGAAAACAGCCGGCTGGGTTCGAGGCATATCGAGTTTGCCTGCCATCGGGTGGACGGAAGCGTGGATCGATGTTCGCTCCAGACTTCAAAGCCAACACGTTCTATTCCTCACCTAATGCGGCTCTTTGAGGACCGGTTGGGAACACTCAGGGCCGGATTTGGATTCGAAGCATTTGTCTTGTCTGTGCTTGATGTCGAAGCGCTTTATTCAACACAGCTTTGTTTTTGGCAAGCGGACCCGGTTAAAAATGACTCGTCTTTCGAAGCGCTGATCGATCGCTTTGGCATGAAATTGGGCTTTCAGGAAGTGAATCGCGTTCATGTGCGCGAAAGCTTGTTGCCGGAATACGCGATAGAGCTTTGTGCGGCCAATGAGTCTTCAGGCGTAAATGCGGAATGGCCGGCCTATCGCGTCCGGCCAATCCGATTGATCGAGCCGCCCAGGAGCATTGGCGTTTCCATCCTGATTCCGGGTGGATCTCCCGTGCAGTTATCGATCGGACAGCAGAGGCGTCGCATTGTCCGTTCCGAAGGTCCGGAACGTTTAAGCGACGAATGGTGGCGGGAGCGGGAGCAGAAATTGCAGTGGAGCACGCGCGATTACTACCGAGTCGAGGATGACCGGGGATTCCGCTTCTGGATTTTTCGTGATCTGCTGGGGCAGTGGTTCGTTCACGGGCAGTTGGCGTAAACACGGATACCTTTGAAAAACTCCGTGGGTCAGCGGAGTGTTTGTTCCCGTGTCCCGCCACCTATGCTCAAGGTAATAGCAATACAGGAAAACCCTGCGGGTTATGGCATGAGAATTTGGTTTGTCCGAACCACAAAATCGGCTATAAATTGAATATCAAGCTTAGCCAATAAGCAAAAAATGGACTAAGCAACCGCTCTGATTATTAGTAAGACGAACTTATAATTTTGCCTTCAGGACTGAGTTCTTGCCCGCCAGCAAGAACTCAAATCTGAAAGAAAGGAGCAGCCATTGAAAGTTAAGAGCAACGTCAAAGCCGGCAAAGGCCTTTGGGGTACATAATTCTCTTCGGCACTCCAAAAGAGAACCTTAAGGAAAAGGTCGCTCCATATCAATGGGGCGGCCTTTTTTCTTAATAGGTGCGCTACGGAAGAATGTCCAATAATTTTAATCGTGTCAGACAATCCCTTCGGGCAGATAGCGCTATCAAATCAACGGCGGGATTGCTGATTGCGTTGACTCTTGGGGCGGCTTGGTTTCTTTGGGCCTGGCAGGCACGCATAACCCGTTACGAAATATCCGACTCGGCACGTCTGGAACTGGATGGCGCAGCTTACCCCGTACAGGCGAATGCCGCGGGCAAGCTGGTCGACTCTTTTTTGGTCCTCGGTAAAGAAGTACACGCCGGAGATGTGCTGGCTAAGTTGGACGACAACGACCAGCGGTTCACTCTACAGCAGGAGCGAACCCACCTGGCCAGCCTGGAGCCTCAGCTTGCCGCTTTACGGGCGCAAATGCATTCGGAAGGTCAGGGGCGATTAGATGAGCACCAGGTTTTAGGGCTGTCGGTAGACGCGGCGCGGGCGCAATACGATGAAGCCCAGGTACAGGCAAAGCTCGCACAGAACGAAGCCGACCGTGCGCGCCGTCTGCGAGCCGAGGGGATTTTGTCGGAGGCCGATACACAGCGCGCGCTGACAGATGCCGAAGCTAAGCGCGCCGCCGCGGACAGTTTCCGGTTGATACTTTCGCGCCTGGGGCCCGAGCAGGCCGTCCGTGAGCGTGATCGCGATGTGCGTCAGAAGCAGATCCTGGGCGATATCGCAAAAGTGGAAACCGAGATGGCGGCTTCTTCGGCGACGATTCGCCGGCTCGAGTATGACATCGGACAGCGCCTCATTCGAGCACCGGTTTCAGGCCGGCTCGGTGAATGTGCGCCGCTGCGGCCCGGAGTTCATATCAACCAAGGGCAGCAAATCGGCGCGATTCTGCCACACGGCAGGCTTCAGGTGATCGCGGAGTTTCAGCCGGCAGATGCATTAGGTAAAGTTCGTCCGGGACAGTTCGCAACGGTACGCCTCCAAGGATTTCCGTGGGCTCAATTCGGCACCGTTCCCGCCCAAGTCTCGCGGGTAGCCGGCGACATACGGGACGGCAAAGTAAGAGTGGAGCTCGCCGTCAATCCGGCCGCTAATCCCCGCATCCATTTGCAACATGGCCTGCCGGGATCGGTTGAAGTTGAGATTGAGCGCATTTCTCCCATTGCGCTGGTATTGCGATCGGCCGGGCAAGTCCTCGGTGCGCATTGAAGTCGGTCCGTGAATAGGCCGTGAAAAAATTTTTCGCCCCCGAGGTCGTCCAGACCTCAAATATGGACTGCGGGCCGGCCTCGCTGAAGTGCCTGCTCGAAGGCTTCGGAATTCCGGTCAGCTATGGCCGCCTGCGCGAGGCCTGCCAGACGGGAATCGACGGTACTTCTATCGACACCATGGAAACCGTGGCAAACCAGCTCGGGTTGGAAGCAGAACAAATCATGCTGCCAGTCGACCATTTGCTGCTGCCGGGTGCAAAATCGTTTCCCGCCATTGTCGTAGTAACGCTTCCTAATGGCTTGACCCACTTTGTGGTGGTCTGGCGGCGTATAGGGTCGACGTTACAGGTGATGGATCCCGCAGTCGGAAGGCGATGGGTCCGGCAGGCGGAGTTCGAGCGCGAAATATACCCGCATACGATGCCGGTGGGAGCGGCGGACTGGCTCGAATTCGCCCTTTCGAATGATTTCCAAGCCGCGCTTCGTGAACGGTTACTGCAATTGGGAATGGCACGGCGTGATGTGACCGCGGTGATGAGTACCGTCTCTCAGGATGCGCACTGGCGCTCGGCGGCAGCATTTGATGCGAGTACACGTCTGGTGACATCGTTGGTCCAGTCGGGAGGCGTGACACGTTCGTGTGATTGCGTCGCATTGTTAAAACGGCTTTGCGAAAAGCCGGAGCTGATCCCCGATCGATATTGGGCGGTGAGACCGGGGCCGGTCGATTCGGAAGGTGAAGAACAAGTATTGATGCGCGGAGCGGTGCTCGTTCGCGTACGCGGAACACGGAGGGCCGGCGAGGTGACGAGTGGCGATACCACTGGATTAGACACCGAGT
>DAISJE010000238.1:0-7039 GCA_036821665.1 Bryobacteraceae bacterium
AAATTTCAGCAGTAATTTTGGTTGGCGGTACATCCGCCGTTGAGCCAGGAAGATTATTAGGACACTGTAAGGGAGTTTAAAGAAGAGAGATGGCGGATATTAACGCAATTGCAGAACAAATCCAGGGTCTGTCCCTGTTGGAAGCTTCTCAGCTTGTGAAATTGCTGGAGGAGAAGCTGGGTGTGTCGGCTGCGGCGGCTTCGGTTGTGGCGGCTGCTCCGGCTGCGGGTGCCGGTGCATCTGGTGCGGCTCCGGTCGAGGAAAAGACCGAGTTTACGGTCATTTTGACTGCGGCCGGTGCGAATAAAATTAATGTTATCAAAGCTGTACGAGAAGTTACCAGCCTTGGGCTGAAGGAAGCCAAAGACTTGGTGGACGGTGCCCCGAAGCCGATTAAAGAGGGCGTAAACAAGGAAGAAGCCGAAACGATTCGGAAGAAGTTCACCGACGCCGGAGCAACGGTCGAGGTTAAGTAAGGTAAACGCCCGATTTCCGGGCGGCAGGGAAAGTGTAGCCAGCCGTGTCGGTTGACGCGGTTGGCCGCTCTTGTGTTATTCTGAAGTAGACGTCAAGCCGGGACGGTCCAGCATCAAATTTGTGGTTTCAGTTCCCTAAAGTTCTCCCGCGGATCTGTGTAGGTCGGCGGGGCTTTTGCATGCCCGATTTTATCCTTTCTTTTAGCAGCTTGTTTTTTGCGCCGCAGCGACCCACTGGGCCGTATCCTGAGCCTGCAAACGTTATATCGTCAGTTCCGATCTTGTTCAACACTATTTTTTCTCCCCGCGCGGCTCACTTTGGTTGTCCCGCGCAAGCATCTGGCGGCGGATCGCCTGATTGCCGCTAATGGTCGTAGCCGCCTAGTGCTGCGCTTCGGCTTCGTTTTTGCGAATTGCTGAATGTCGTCATTGTGTCATTGGTTTCCTAAAGGAAAAACGTAGATGCCCAACGTGTCAAATGGATCTCTCCGTGAGAGAGTCGATTTTTCGAAGATTAAAACTTCGATTCCCATCCCCAACCTGATCGAGGTACAGAAGCGTTCTTATGAGCGCTTTCTGCAAATGGACCTGCTGCCGAAGGAGCGCGAAGACGGCGGTCTGCAAAGTGTATTCAGCTCCGTTTTCCCAATCTCCGATTTCCGTGGTCTGAGCCAGCTCGAGTTCGTCGATTACTCCATCGGCAACTGGGAGTGCAAATGTGGCAACCTGAAAGGCTTGCATCATCTGCGGACTATCTGCCGCAATCCAAGCTGCGGAGCGGAGATTCGTACCGATCCGTTCCATGCCGGCGACGTGCTCTGCCACAAGTGCGGCACCTTCAACAAGAACATCGTCACGTTCTGTAATCGTTGCGGCGATCCGGTTGCCCTGCAGCTCAAATACGACGTTCCGGAGTGCGAAGAACGAGGAATGACGTATGCCGCACCTTTGAAAGTAACTATTCGTCTCACCGTTTACGATAAAGATCCCGAGACGGGAAACAAAACCGTACGCGACATCAAAGAACAGGAAGTGTTTTTCGGCGAAATTCCTTTGATGACCGACAACGGTACCTTCATCATCAACGGAACCGAGCGCGTCATTGTCTCTCAGTTGCACCGCTCACCCGGAGTGTTCTTCGAGCGCGTTCAGACACAAGGATATTTCCTTGGAAAGATCATTCCCTATCGCGGGAGCTGGGTTGAGTTCGAGTACGACAACAAAAATCTGCTGTATGTGCGAATCGACCGGAAGCGCAAGTTTTACGGGACTGTGTTCCTGCGCGCGCTCGGTCTCAAAACCGATGCCGAGATCATCCGGGCGTTCTATAAGCTCTCCACCATCTCTCTGAAAGAGAGCAAGCTGTTTTGGGCGGTAAACGAGAGCCTGGTGGGAATGAAGCTGTCGCACGCCATTCAGAACAAGAGTGGCGAGCAGGTGGTCCCGCAAGGCCGCAAAATCACGAACTCGGTTTTCCGCGAAATTCAAAAGGCCAAGATCGAGCAGGTTGAGGTCGCCTCGAACGATCTCGAAGGCGCCTATGTCGCAGCAGACGTAATCGATATGTCGACCGGCGAAGTCCTGCTTGAGGCCAATCATGAGCTGACCGCGACCGGGATCGGTAAACTGGCCGAGGCCGGTATCGAGAGCTTCGAAATCTTTTTCCCGGATCGAGATGACGCCGGCAACGTTATTTCTACAACTTTGCGCAAGGACAGCGTTAAGAGCCAGAACGATGCCTTGCTCGAAATCTACCGCAAACTGCGGCCCGGCGACCCTCCTACTTTGGATACGGCTACTCAGCTTTTCCAGGGCATGTTCTTCGACCCGCGCAAGTACGATTTTTCGCGTGTGGGTCGCATGAAGTTCAATATCAAGCTGTACGACCGGGCGGACGCAACTCCACTCGATAAACGGACGCTGGATCAGAACGACTTTACCGACACGATTCTATATTTGCTGAAACTGCGCAAGGGTATCGGCGCGGTAGATGATATCGACCACCTTGGTAATCGCCGGGTGCGCGCCGTCGGCGAATTGCTGGAGAACCAATTCCGCATTGGCCTCGTCCGCATGGAGCGCGCCATCAAGGAAAAGATGTCGGTTTATCAGGAAATGTCGACGGCTATGCCGCACGACCTGGTGAACGCAAAGCCCGTTATGGCCGCGATCCGCGAATTCTTCGGTTCCAGCCAGCTTTCGCAATTCATGGATCAGACCAACCCGCTTTCGGAGATCACGCATAAGCGGCGGCTCTCGGCTCTCGGACCGGGTGGCCTTTCGCGCGAACGCGCCGGCTTCGAGGTCCGCGACGTCCATCCGACGCACTATGGCCGTATCTGCCCGATTGAAACACCGGAAGGCCCTAATATCGGTCTGATTTCATCGCTGTCATGCTTTGCCCGCATCAACGAATACGGGTTCATTGAGAGCCCCTACCGCCGCGTACGCGAAGGCGTGCTGGTCGATGAGGTACGGTTGCTGAATCCTGGCGACGCGGATTTCAAAGTCGGTCAGGTAGTCTCCCGTGACGCCGTCGAAAAAGCGAATGGGGCACTTGGCGCAAAGAAGCAGCACGCCGAGTATGAAGCGCATTGCGATTACCTTTCCGCTTGGGAGGAAGACAAGTACATCATTGCCCAAGCCAACGTCGCTATCGACGATAGCGGCCGGATTGTCGACGATCTGGTGAACGCGCGGCAGGCGGGCAACTTTGTTCTCAAGCATCGCGATGAGATCGAGTACATGGACGTCAGTCCAAAACAGCTTGTCTCGGTCGCCGCTAGTTTGATTCCATTTCTTGAAAACGACGATGCCAACCGTGCCCTGATGGGTTCGAACATGCAACGCCAGGCTGTGCCGCTGCTGCGGGCGGAAGCTCCGTTTGTGGGGACCGGCATGGAGCAGGTAACGGCCCGCGACTCGGGCGCTGTGGTGATCTGCAAACGTGCCGGTGTTGTCGACTCCGTCGATAGCGAACGGATTATCGTTCGTGTCGAAGGTGGCGCTCATGAAGGCCAGATGTCGCGTGAAGTGGGCGCTGACATCTATCAGCTCACCAAGTTTAAGCGCTCCAATCAGAACACGTGTATTAGTCAGAAGCCGATCGTCCATCAAGGCCAGAAGGTGAAGAAGGGCGATGTGCTGGCGGATGGCCCCTGCACGGAGGTAGGCGAGTTGGCGTTGGGCCGTAACGTCCTGGTTGCATTTATGCCCTGGCGCGGCTACAACTTCGAAGACGCCATCGTGGTCAGCGAAAAACTGGTCAAGGACGATTACTACACTTCAATTCATATTGAAGAGTTCGAAATCGAAGCGCGCGACACCAAACTCGGCCCCGAGGAGATTACGCGCGATATCCCGAATATCGCCGAATCGTTCCTGCGGAATCTCGACGAGAGCGGCATTATCCGCATCGGCGCGACCGTCAAACCGGGCGATATTCTGGTCGGCAAGGTAACGCCAAAGGGTGAAACCCAGCTAACTCCCGAGGAGAAGCTGTTGCGTGCCATCTTTGGTGAGAAGGCCGGCGACGTAAAGGACGCCTCGCTCTATTGCCCGCCCGGCATTGAGGGCACCATTGTCGATTGCAAGGTGTTCTCGCGCAAGGGTGCTGAACTGGACGAGCGTTCCAAGCAGATTCTGCAGTTGCAGGAAGAGCGGCTGCACCGCAACCTGGAGGACGAAAAGCGAATTCTGAGCGACGAGCGCGCCAAACGCCTGGAGGAATTGCTCAGGGGCAAGGAGCTTCTCGCCGATCTCCACGACGAAAAGACCAACAAAAAGCTGCTCTCGAAAGAGACGCCGCTCACCCGCGATGTGCTCGAGAAGCTTCGGGCTCGCGATCTGAAGCGTATGCGGCTGAATACCAAAGATATTCGCCTCAATGAGCAGATCGACGAGATCGAAGAGATGACCTCGCGCCAGATTGCGGTCCTCGAAAAGATTACGGAAGAGAGAATAGCCAAGCTGCGCAAGGGCGATGAGTTGCCGCCCGGCGTAATCAAGCTTGTGAAGGTCTATATCGCCATGAAACGCAAGCTTTCAGTCGGCGACAAAATGGCCGGGCGGCACGGAAATAAGGGCGTCATTGCCCGCATCGTGCCGGAAGAAGACATGCCTTACCTGCCGGATGGCACTCCGGTCGAGATCGTTTTAAATCCGCTCGGCGTCCCATCGCGTATGAACGTCGGTCAGGTCCTTGAAACACACCTCGGCTGGGCGGCGGCCAAACTGGGGCTCCACTTCGCTACTCCGGTCTTCGACGGCGCAACTGAGAAAGACATCAAGGCGCGTTTAGCCGAAGCTGAATTGCCGGGTTCGGGCAAGATTACGCTCTTTGACGGTCTGACGGGCGCGCAATTCGAGCAGCCTGTTACGGTCGGCTACATTTACATGCTCAAATTGAGCCACCTGGTGGATGACAAGATTCACGCGCGCTCCATCGGGCCCTACTCGTTAATTACGCAGCAGCCGCTCGGCGGGAAGGCGCAGTTCGGCGGTCAGCGATTCGGAGAAATGGAAGTGTGGGCGCTTGAGGCATACGGCGCTGCCTACATTTTGCAGGAATTATTGACCGCGAAATCGGACGATGTATACGGCCGCGCCAAGATCTACGAAGCCATCGTGAAAGGCGAGGCTGCCGCGGAGCCTGGGGTGCCTGAATCGTTTAACGTATTGATTCGCGAATTGCAGAGCTTGTGTCTCGACGTGGAATTGATGAAAAAGCCGCGCGAGATGCAGGATCTGGCACATGCTGCGGATTAAAAGTAACTGAGCCGCGACCGTGAGGGAGCGGTCTGCCGGCGGATGGGTAGTGGCCCCGCAACCCGCCGGCAGGAGTTTTTGAAAACGGGCCGATTTGAATTTTTAAGGACAATTCATGTATCGTTCTTCTCCGTACGATAGAGCCAATCTAATCGCCGACTTTGATTCGATCCGAATCAGTCTGGCCTCTCCGGAAAAGATTCGGAGCTGGTCACACGGCGAAGTTACCAAACCGGAAACCATTAACTACCGCACGTTTAAGCCCGAGCGGGATGGCCTTTTCTGCGCCCGGATCTTCGGACCGGTCGCTGACTGGGAATGTCTCTGCGGTAAGTACAAGCGGATGAAACATCGCGGTGTCATCTGCGATAAGTGCGGTGTCGAAGTAACTCTCTCGCGTGTGCGCCGCGAACGCCTTGGCCACATCGAACTGGCAAGCGCCAGCTCTCATGTGTGGTTTTTCAAAGGCCTGCCCAGCCGTATCGGATATCTGCTCGATATCACTCTCCGTGAACTGGAGCGAGTCCTCTATTACGAAGCGTTCGTGGTCATCGATCCAGGCGAAGCTACCGGCTTGCACCAGGCCGAAGTCATCAGTGATGAGCGCAAGCGCCAGCTCGATCAGGAGTTTCCAGGCAAATTCGTCGCCATGATGGGCGCCGAAGGCGTGAAAGAACTGCTGAAGAAAATCGATATCGAGAATCTCAGCCAGGAAATCCGCGAAAAGATGAAAACGGAGACTTCGGCTCAAAAGAAGCTGAAGCACGCCAAGCGCCTTCGTGTAGTCGAGAGTTTCCGAAAATCGGGCAACAAGCCGGAGTGGATGATTCTCGATGTCATTCCGGTCATTCCGCCGGAGCTTCGCCCGCTGGTACCGCTCGATGGCGGCCGCTTTGCGACGTCTGATCTGAACGATCTCTACCGCCGCGTTATTAACCGCAACAACCGTTTGAAGAAGTTGATGGAGCTGCATGCTCCCGACGTGATCGTGCGCAATGAGAAGCGCATGCTGCAGGAAGCGGTAGACGCGCTGTTCGACAATGGCCGCCGCGGTCGCGTGCTGCGCGGCGCGAATAACCGTCCATTGAAATCTCTCTCCGACACGCTGAAAGGCAAGCAGGGCCGGTTCCGTCAAAACCTCCTGGGCAAGCGCGTCGATTATTCCGGCCGCTCCGTTATCGTTGTCGGCCCCGAACTGAAACTCCACCAGTGCGGGCTCCCGAAGAAGATGGCTTTGGAGCTGTTCATGCCGTTTATCTATCACCGCCTCGAACAACGCGGCCATTGCACGACTATTAAGCAGGCGAAGGAACTGGTCGAGCAGCAGGACCCGGTGGTTTGGGACATTCTCGAAGAGGTCATCAAGGATCATCCCATCCTTCTGAACCGCGCCCCAACGCTTCACCGCCTCGGTATTCAGGCGTTCGAGCCGGTGCTGGTCGAAGGAAAAGCCATTAAGCTGCACCCTCTGACCTGTACGGCTTTTAACGCCGACTTCGACGGCGATCAAATGGCCGTTCACATCCCGCTCTCGCCGGAGGCTCAGATTGAGGCCTCGACGTTGATGCTGGCATCGAATAACATCCTGTCGCCCGCGCACGGAGCGCCGATCGCCATTCCGACGCAGGATATGGTGCTTGGTCTCTACTACCTCACCAAGATGCGTCCGAACTCGAAAGGCGCGGGCCGCACATTCGCTTCCATTGAAGATGTATTGATCGCGCTCGAAATGGGCGAAGTCGAAACGCTTACTGCAATCAAGCTCCGGCACACCGGAAGAGTTATCGACCTTTCCA